>NZ_JBSFNN010000023.1:0-89837 GCF_053587115.1 Streptomyces sp. NPDC003697 | reverse complement strand
GGAGGACGCCCTCCCCCCGGCGGCGCCCGGTCAGCTCGGGTCGGTCTCGATGACGCCCACGCGGCCGGTGGTGCTGGTCAGGGCGGGACGCAGGGCACTGATCACGTCCTCGACCGTGACGGCCGTCTTCTGCCCGGTGCCGCGGGTGATCAGCACACCGTCGAAGGTGCCGCCGTACAGCTCCTTCAGGGCCGCCTTGTCGTACGACTCGACGAGTTTGCCACCCACCGCCTTGACCTGGAGGAACTTCCACAGCGACTTCTCGGGGCTGAACGCCACCGAGTGCAGGCCGTCGGCCGTCTTCACGGTGACCTTCCCCGACATCGCCGGCTTCGCGAACTTCTTCATCATCCGGTCGACCTCGGCGTCGGGCACCGTCGGCTGACGGGTCGTGGTGGGCAGCCGCACCGGCGTGTCCGCACCCGTCTCGACATGGGCGCGGTACGCCCGCTCGACCTCGTCGGAGGACTGGGCGGCGTCGACGCCCTTGCCCGCCTTGCCGTAGACGGGGACGGCCCGGCCGGACTCGAACCTGATGCCGCCCTCGGTGACCGCCCCGCCGCCGCCCGAGGAGGCCGGGGAGCCGGCGGCGGCGTTCTGCAGGGCGACGTGGAGCTTCTCCTCGTCGACGGGCATGACCGGGTCGACCACCCGGTGGCTGCCGAACAGCGAGCCGATGACGGAGACGGGGTTGTAGTCGCTCGTCGCCGCCGCGCTGGCCGTGGCCTGGGTGTCGAACTGCAGCCCGGCCTGGTCCGGCTTGAGGGCGACGGTCCTGCCGTCGACCTGGAGCTTCAGCGGCGAGTTCACCCGGCTGCCGAAGGCGTCGTCGAGTTTCCTGACCGCGTCGTCGCGGGTGCCCCCGCCGATGTCGACGCCGAGCACGGTGGTGCCCTTGGGCACGTCGGAGTGGTTCATCAGCAGCCCGGCGCCGTAGGCGACACCGGCGACGAGGATCAGACCGCCGGCCAGCAGCGCGAGCTTGCTGCGGCCCTTCTTCTTCGGGGCCGCCGGGGCGCTCCGGGAGGCCGGCCCGGTCTTCGGGGCGGGCTGCGGCACCATGCCGGCGCCGTACGGCTGGTTCGCGCCGGGCGGCACGACCGGGATGCCGCTGGTGACGGTGTGCCCCGAGACGTTGCCCGGCGCGCCGTGGCCGGGGGCGCCCGGCTCGGGGGCCGGCTTCTGCGGGGTGAGGACCGCGGTGTCGTCGCTGAGGCCGCCGCCGGGCCGGGTGCCGTGCACGCCGGGGCCCGCGCCGGGCGCGGTGCCCGGCGCCGCCGTCAGCGGCATGTCGCCGGTGACCGGGCCGCCGGTCGGGCCGGCGGGACCCTGCGGGCCGCCGGGACGGCCGGGACCGCCCGGCCCGCGGAAGCCGCTGGGGCCGCTCGGGGTGCCCGCGCCGCCGTGACCGGCCGGCCCGTGCCGCCCGGACTGACCGGCCTGAGGCGGCCGGCCGTTCCGGTCGCCGCCGTTCTCCGAGAAGTAGGGCAGGTCGTCGCGGCGGGGCTCACTGCCGCCGGGACGCGCGCCACCGCCGAGCGGACCGGCCGCCAGCGCCTCCGTCACGTCGAAGGAGCCGGTGCCGCCGCCGTGGCCGGGCGCGACCGGACCGCCCGTGGCGCCGGGCAGACCGGCGCCGTTGGCGGCTCCGGGGCGGGCAGTGCTCGCGCCGCCGGGCCGGGGGCCGCCGGGCGCGCTCATGGAGCCGACCACGCCACCGGGACGTCCGGTGCCCGGACGCGCACCGCCGGGAGCGCCGGCGCCGGGACCGGAGGCCCCGGCGCCCGTGCCGGGTCCGGCCGCCGGCGTGCCCGGGCCGGCGCCGCCGGCCGGTGCGCCCGAACCGCCGGGGAGTGCGGCGCCGTTGGTGGAGCCGCCCCCCTGACCGCCCTTGGCCGGAGAGGACTTGCGCGGCGCGAACCAGTCGCTGGTCGCCTTGTCCCCGGCCGGAGCCGGGGGTGCGGCGGGCGGCTCGGTGGTGGCGGTGGACGCCACGACGGGCTGCGCCTTCGTCTCCGCGGTGTCGGCGCCGGCGCTCTCGGACTCCGCGACGGGCTTGCGCACGACGACCGGCGGGATCGGCCGGGACCCGGGGATGTTGATCCGGATCCGGGTCGTCAGCGTGGTCTCGGTCTTGCGTTCCTCCGGCTGCGCGGCCGAACGGCCCGCGTCCGCACCGTCGCCGGACACGATCGGGGTGCCGTACGGCGGGGTTCCCGACGGATAGGCGGCTGCGCCGCGCCCGTTGGGCCCGGAGGACGGAGTGTCAGTTTCACGACTCAAGGCAGGTTCTCCCGGTTGGCTCCGCCGCCCGACACGACCTCTGACGGTGGGGTCCCCCCGCTCGGGCGAAGCCGAGGGGCCAGGGGGGAGGCTCGGCGGCGCGCACCACGATACTGGCCACTTCTGGCGTGTATCCCACGACTGCTGGGGAAACCCACACGGGACCCGCACGCCTGCGACGCCGAGAAGTGGTACGTCACTTGCCAAGTCGGACGCCGTCGCCGTCCGATTGCCACCCCCGGCCCAGGGTGGCGCAGATCACAGCGACGGCCATGCCGCCGAGGAGGAAGAGGTAGGAGCCGCCGCCCGCGGCGAAGAGGAAGTCCCCTTCCGGGCGGCTGACGGTGAGCAGTACGACGGCGACCGTCCACCCGGCGGCGGGCGCCACGGCACCGCCCCGGCTGCCCACGGCCCGGGCACCGCCCAGGAAGAGCCCGGCGGCGCCGGCGAGCGCGAGCAGCAGCCCGCCCGGGAACCACGCCGCCTGCACCAGCGCGCCGGCCGCCGCGGTCACCGCGCCGAGCACCAGCAGGCCCAGGTAGGCGGCGATCCGCCCGGCCGAGGGCGGCTGGATGGGCTGGGCGAGCGGCGAGGGCCGGCCGGGCGTGCTCACGCGGTCTCCTCGGCCGGGGCCCCGGCGACGCCGGCGAACAGGTCGTTCTCCCTCGGTCCGGCGGCCTCTCCGCGGACCAGTTCGTAGTGCTCGGTGGTGAACAGCGGCTGCGCGAGTTCGTTGGAGAGCGCGAAGTAGGGCTCCGCCACCGTGATCTGGGTGGCGTGCGCGCGCATCGCGGCGGCCTTGGCGGCGGCGTGGGCGGTGCCGTCGATCTCGGTGGTGATCCGCTCGTCGCCGACGACACCGGGCAGGTCGTCGACAGCGGCCGCCTTGTCGAACGGCAGGCCGTCCAGGTCCTCCTGGAGCCGCGCGAAGGCCGCGTCGGCGACGGGGCGCGGCGTGCGGTTCCAGTAGATCTTCTCGATCCGCCAGGGTTCGCCGGCGCCGACGGCGGGGTCGGCGGCCAGGTCGGCGGCGCGCATCGCGACGCGGTGGGCCTTGATGTGGTCGGGGTGGCCGTAGCCGCCGTCGTCGTCGTAGGTGACGAGGACCTGCGGGCGGACCTCGCGGATCACGGCGACCAGGTGCCGGGCGGCCGCGTCGAGGCCGGCCTGCCAGAAACACTCCGGGTCGTCGTTGTCGGCGAGGCCCATCATCCCGGAGTCCTGGTAGCGCCCGGCACCGCCGAGCAGGCGGAAGTCCGCGACGCCCAGCTCGCCCATGGCCGCGGCCAGCTCCTCGCGCCGGTACGCGCCGAGCGCCGCGCCGCTCAGGTGCCGCAGCTCGGGCGGGATGACCTCGCCGCGCTCACCGAGGGTGCAGGTCACCAGGGTCACCAGGGCACCCTCGGCCGCGTACCGGGCCATGGTCGCGCCGTTGTTGATCGACTCGTCGTCCGGGTGCGCGTGCACCAGCAGCAGACGCCGGGCGGGCAGTTCCGTCATGGGTCCCACCCTACGAGGCTCCCGCCCTTCCCCACGCCCCTCCCCGGCCCCGGCCCCGGCAGGGCGCCCCGCCGGACGGCAGACCCCCGACAGCGGGCTCCGCCGCGGCCGCGGGAGGGACAGGCCGGCAGGGCCCTGTCACCCTCGTGGTGACCCGGAGGGGCCGCTCGCGCCGCCGGAGCACGGGGCACCGGGTGCCGTCACCAGGTCCAGCTCGGCCCACACCGTCTTGCGGGGGCACGGCGCGGGGACCACGCCCCACCGGTCCGCGAGGGCGTCCACGAGGACGAGCCCCCGTCCCGACTCGGCGTCCTCGGCGGGCCGTTCGGCACACGGCAGACGGTCCCCGCGGGTGTCGGTGACCTCGATCCGCAGGGTGCGGCCCACGACGTAGAGCGTGAGCCGGAAGTCACGTCCCCGGACGCGTCCGTGGGTGGCCGCGTTGGCGGCCAGCTCGGCGACGACGTGCGCCGCCGGGTCCGTGGGTAACCCCCAGGTGCGCAGCTGCTCCGTGGCGAGGAGGCGGCCCAGACGGGCGCCACGAGGCGTCGGCGACAGCAGGACGCTGAAGTTGCGGATGCGGGTTTCGAGCGGGGTGTCCGGCGAGGCGGTTTCCTGATTCACGTCACTCAGCGTGGCCGCCCGCACCCACCGTGACCAGTGATGCCTTCGGTACGTACGGTGACTGTCCGGCGCTTGTCCAGTGGTGTCCGGCCTGTCGAATCGTTGCGCAGGGAGAGCGTCGGTGCACGGACGTAGGACGGGAGGGCCTGTGAGGAACGCGGACGGTGACACGGGGCGACTGCGGGACGAGGCGGACGAGCCGGGCTGGGAGGTCGACCCGGACGACGACTGGGGTATCGCCGTCGTCACCACGGTCGGGCGCCAACTGAAGCTGCGACGCGAGGCCGTGGGGATGCGCGCCGGCGACTTCGCGGTGGCGGTCGGCTACGGCGAGGACATGGTCTACAAGATCGAGAGCGGTAAGCGCATCCCACGGCCCGAGTACCTGGACAGGGCGGACGAGGTGCTGGGGGCCGGCGGCCTGCTCGCGGCGATGAAGGAGGACGTGAAGAGGGTCAGGTACCCGAAGAAGGTGCGGGACCTGGCCCAGATGGAGGCGAGGGCGGTGGAGCTTCAGCTCTACGACCCGCTGAACATCCATGGGTTGTTGCAGACCGCGGACTACGCACGCGGCCTGCTCTTGATGCGGCGGCCCGCGTACACCGATGAGGAGGTCGAGCAGTTCGTCGCGGCGCGCATGGCCCGCAAGTCCGTCTTCCAGCGGGACCCCGCGCCGGAACTCAGCTTCGTCCTGGAGGAGTGGACACTGCGACGCCCACTGGGCGGAAGGGCGAACTTGCGCTGTCAGCTTCAGCGTCTACTCGAAGCGGGTCGGCTGCGGAACGTGGAGCTTCAGGTGATGCCGATGGGCCGTGAGCAACACGCAAGCCTGGCCGGTGGCATCGAAGTGCTGAAGTTCGAGGACGGCTCGACGGTGGGACGTTCGCCGGCCGTGGCCAACGGTCGACCGATCACCGAGGCCAGGCAGCTCCGTATTCTGGAACTGCGGTATGGCATCCTCCGGGCTCAAGCTCTCACGCCGCGCGAGTCGGCAGCCTTCATCGAGCACCTGCTGGGAGACACATGATCCGTAGTATCGCGTCCACGGACGCCTCCGAGCTGAACTGGTCCAAAAGCAGCTACAGCAGCAGCAGCGAGGGCGACTCCTGTGTCGAGATCGCCGTCACGCCGGGCACGGTCCACGTCCGCGACTCCAAGAACGCCGGCGGCCCCCGCCTCGCCTTCTCCCCCGCCGCCTGGGCCGGCTTCGTGCCGCACGTGTTCCGGAGCCGAGGGGGTCGCTCACAGCCGTGAGCCGTACCGGGCGGAGGCCGGTCCGCCCGTCCGCCCGCATCCGGACGGCGGCTTGACCGGCGCGCGGGACCCAGGTCGTTGCCCTCCGGGTCCCGCGCTCCGGTGGCTCCGCTCAGAACTTGATGCTGCCGATCATGCCCGCGATGTTCGTGGTCAGCTCGCTGATCGTGGGAGCGACCGTGGAAGAGGCGAGGTAGAAGCCGAGCAGCATGCACACGATCGCATGTCCTGCCTTGAGTCCGGACTTCTTGATCAGCAGGAAGACGATGATCGCCAGCAGCACCACCGCCGAAATCGAGAGTGCCACGGCGGCTCACCTCCAAAGTTTCCAGGACGCGGGGGTTGGGACCATGGGGGCATACACATCCACACAGCGGGCAGCAGGTACTTACCCACTGTGCGCTAGTGATCATAACTATCCGTACGCGCGCATCGATCGGCGCACGGCCGCACAAGGGGGCGCATGGCCAATATGGTCAGGGCATGACGACCGAGCCTGTCTCCTTCCCCCGACGGCACGCCCGCACCCAGCGGTTCACGCTCGGCGCGCCCCGTGCGTTCGCCGTGGCGCCCGACGCCTCACGTGTCGTGTTCCTGCGCTCCCGGTCCGGCACGGACCGGGCGAACGCCCTGTGGGTCCTCGACCTGGCGGACGGTACGGAGCGCGTGGCCGCCGATCCGCGCGCCCTGCTCGGCGGGGCCTCGGAGGACCTCTCCCCGGAGGAACGCGCGCGCCGCGAACGCAGCCGTGAGGGCGGTGCCGGCATCGTCGGCCACGCCACCGACAGGGCCGTCGAGTTGGCGTCCTTCGCCTTGTCAGGGCGGCTTTTCACGGCCGAGCTGCGGGCCGGCACGGCACGCGAACTCGCCGTCCCCGGGCCGGTGATCGACCCGCGGCCCTCCCCCGACGGGCGGCACGTCGCCTACGTCGCCCGCGGCGCCCTGCGGGTCGTGGGTGCCGAGGGCGAGGGCGACCGTGCGCTGGCCGAGCCGGAGTCGGAGTCGGTCACCTACGGATTGGCGGAATTCATCGCGGCCGAGGAGATGAGCCGGACGCGGGGCTTCTGGTGGGCGCCCTCCTCGGACCGGCTGCTGGTCGCGCGCGTCGACGACGCGCCGGTACGGCGGTGGTGGATCTCCGACCCGGCGCGTCCGGACACCCCGCCGCGACAGGTCGCGTACCCGGCGGCGGGCACGGACAACGCGGACGTACGGCTGTTCGTGATCGGCCTCGACGGAGCGCGCACCGAGGTGGTCTGGGACCGGGAGCGGTACCCGTATCTGGCACGTGTGCACTGGTCGGAGGCGGGTGCGCCGCTGCTGCTGGTGCAGGCGCGGGACCAGCGCAGCCAGCTCTACCTGGCGGTGGACGCGGACTCGGGGGCGACCCGGATGGTGCACGCCGACGAAGATCCAGTTTGGCTTGATCTTTTCCCTGGGGTGCCCTGCTGGAGTCCGTCGGGCCGGCTGGTGCGGATCGCGGACGAGGGCGGCGCGCGGGTCCTGGCGGTCGGGGACCGCCCGCTCACCGGGGCGCAGCTGCACGTCCGCGCGGTGCTCGACGTCACCGACGACGACGTGCTCATCTCGGCATCGGCGGGCGCCGAGGCGGCCGAGCCGGAGATCGGCGAGGTGCACGTCCACCGGGTCAGCGAACTCGGCGTGGAACGCGTCTCGCAGGAGCCCGGCGTGCACACGGCCGTGCGGGCGGGGGACGTGACCGTACTGGTCTCCGCCACGCTCGGCCGGCCCGGCACCCGGGTGCGGGTCCTGCGCGACGGCACACCGGTGGCGACCATCGCCTCCTACGCCGAGGACCCCGGTCTGACCCCGCGCGTCACGCTCACCCAGGGGGGCGCACGCCAAATTCCGTGCGCCCTGCTTATGCCTACGGACTACCCCGGTGACACTCCCCTCCCGGTTCTCATGGACCCCTACGGCGGTCCGCACGGCGCGCGTGTGGTCGCCGCGCACAACGCGCACCTGACCTCCCAGTGGTTCGCCGACCAGGGCTTCGCCGTGGTGGTCGCCGACGGCCGCGGCACCCCGGGGCGCTCCCCCGCCTGGGAGAAGGCCATCCACCACGACTTCACGGTCAGCCTGGACGACCAGATCGAGGCCCTGCAGGACCTCGCGAAGCGGTACCCGCTCGACCTGTCACGGGTCGCGATCCGCGGCTGGTCCTACGGCGGGTATCTGTCGGGGCTCGCCGTGCTGCGCCGCCCGGACGTCTTCCACGCGGGCATCGCGGGCGCCCCGGTCACCGACTGGCGGCTGTACGACACCCACTACACGGAGCGGTACCTGGGCGACCCGGCCGCGTTCCCGGAGGTGTACGCCAAGAGCTCCCTGGTCACCGACGAGGGCCTGTCCGCCCCGGCCGGGCAGCACCGCCCGCTGATGGTCGTGCACGGCCTGGCGGACGACAACGTGGTGGTCGCCCACTCCCTGCGCCTGTCCTCCGCCCTGCTCGCCGCCGGCCGCCCGCACGAGGTGCTGCCGCTGTCGGGCGTCACGCACATGACGCCGCAGGAACAGGTCGCGGAGAACCTGCTGCTGCTCCAGGTGGACTTCCTCAAGCGCTCGCTGGGCCTTCGTTAGGCCCTGGCCCGGCGTCACGGGGTCCGGCAACGGGCCGGGGCCGCAGCGCGTCCCCGGCCCGTCCACGGCACCCGCACGGCCGTACACCGTCCAGGGTGACGCGTCCGCATATCGGTACGGCTTCGGTGAAGTTGCCTGTGTGTTAACGGCCTTGGCCGGCGCCCGAGCGGCTACGCCGTCACCGTCCCGCGGGGGCCCGGGGGTTCCTCCGGCGGCACCACCTGCCTCTCCTCCGCGAAGTGGCAGGCCGAGTCGTGGGCGGCGGGGCCGGTGGCGCCGCGGAACGCGGTGGGCACCTCGAGCGCCGGCACCTCCCGCGCGCAGCGCTCCCGCGCCTTCCAGCAGCGGGTGCGGAAGCGGCAGCCGGAGGGGATGTCGGCCGGGGAGGGCACGTCGCCGGTGAGGATGATCCGCTCGCGGTGCTCGCGGGTCGCCGGGTCCGGCACCGGCACCGCGGACAGCAGCGCCTGGGTGTACGGGTGGGTCGGGTGGTCGTAGATCTCGGTGTCCGTGCCGGTCTCCACGATCCGCCCGAGGTACATCACCCCGATCCGGTCCGAGATGTGGCGGACGATCGACAGGTCGTGCGCGATGAAGACGTAGGACAGGTCGAACTCGTCCTGCAGACGCTCCATCAGGTTGATCACCTGCGCCTGCACCGACACGTCCAGCGCGGACACCGGCTCGTCGGCGACGATCACGTCCGGGCGCAGCGCCAGCCCCCGCGCGATGCCGATGCGCTGGCGCTGCCCGCCGGAGAACTGGTGCGGGTAGCGGTTGACGTACTCCGGGTTCAGGCCGACGACGTCCAGCAGTTCCTGGACGCGCCTGCGCCGGTCGCCCTTCGGCGCCGCCTCCGGGTGGATCTCGAAGGGCTCGCCGACGATGTCGCCCACCGTCATGCGCGGGTTGAGCGAGGTGTAGGGGTCCTGGAACACCATCTGGATGTGGCGGCGGACCTCCCTCATGTCCTGGCCGGACAGCCCGGTGACGTCCTCGCCCCGGAACCGGATCGCACCGGCCGTCGGCCGCTCCAGGCCGCACAGCAGCCTGGCGACCGTGGACTTGCCGCAGCCCGACTCGCCGACGAGACCGAACGTCTCCCCCCGGGCCAGGGCGAAGTCGACGCCGTCGACGGCCCTGACCGCGCCGACTTGCTTCTTGAACAGGACGCCCCGGGTCAGCGGGTAGTGCTTGACGAGTCCGGCGACCTCCAGGATCGGCTCAGCCATGCAGGCACTCCCTCCAGAAGTGGCAGGCGCTGCCCCGGGTCCCCCCGGCCGCGCCGGCCTCGTCCACGGCGTACAGCGGCGGCACGTCGGTCCGGCACACGTCCCGCGCCATCGGGCAGCGCGGGTGGAAGGGGCAGCCCGGCGGGATGGCCAGCAGGCTGGGCGGCAGGCCCCTGATGGCGTACAGCTCCCGCCCCTTGTGGTCCAGGCGCGGAATCGAGTCCAGCAGGCCGCGTGTGTACGGGTGCGCCGGCGCCTTGTAGAGGTCGTGGACCGGCGCGCACTCCACGATCCGTCCGGCGTACATCACCGCGATCCGGTCGGCGACGTCGGCGACCACGCCCAGGTCGTGCGTGATGAGGATCAGCCCCATCCGGTACTCCCGCCTCAGTTCCGCGAGCAGCTCCATGACCTGCGCCTGGACGGTGACGTCGAGGGCGGTCGTCGGCTCGTCGGCGATGATGAGCGCCGGTTCCAGCGCCAGCGCCATCGCGATCATGATGCGCTGGCGCATGCCTCCGGAGAACTGGTGCGGGTAGTCCCGCACGCGCTGCCGGGCTGCCGGGATGCGCACCCGCTCCATCAGCTCCACGGCCCTGGCGCGCGCGTCCCTGCGCGACATCCCCCGGTGCACGACGAACATTTCGCCGAGCTGGTCGCCCACGGACAGCACCGGGTTCAGGGCCGACAGCGCGTCCTGGAAGATCATCGCCATCTCCGTGCCCCGGAGCCTGCGCCGCTCCTCCTCCTTCAGCGTCAGCAGGTCGCGGCCGCGGAAGACGATCTCGCCGCCGGTGATCCGGCCGGGGGGCACGTCGAGGATGCCCATCACCGCCTGGGCGGTGACCGACTTGCCGGAGCCGGACTCCCCCAGCACGGCGAGCGTCTCGCCCGCGTCCACGTGGTAGTTCACGCCGTTGACGGCGTGGGCGACACCGTCGCGGGTGCGGAACTCCACCCGCAGGTCGCGGACGTCGAGCAGCACGGCGGCTCACCTCAGCTTCGGGTCGAGGGCGTCGCGCACCGCGTCGCCGAGCATGATGAACGCGAGGACGGTGACCGCCAGGGCGCCGGAGGGCCACAGCAGCGCGTGCGGGGCGTTGCGCACGTAGGGGGAGGCGGCGGAGATGTCGATGCCCCAGGACACGCTCGGCGGCTTGAGCCCGACCCCGAGGTAGGACAGGGTCGCCTCCAGCGCGATGTACGTGCCGAGCGCGATGGTCGCCACCACGATGACCGGCGCGACCGCGTTGGGCGCGATGTGCCGCAGCAGGATGCGGGAGGGCGAGGCGCCGAGGGCACGGGCGGCCTGGACGTAGTCGTTCTGCCGCACGGTGATGACCGAGCCGCGCGCGATGCGGTAGATCTGCGGCCAGCCGAGCAGCACCATGAACCCGACGACCGGCCAGACGCTGTTGCTGGTCACCACCGACAGCAGCACCAGGCCGCCGAGGACGACGGGGATGGCGAAGAAGACGTCGGCGGCCCGGGAGAGCAGGCCGTCCCAGGTTCCGCCGGCGAACCCGGCGAGGCCGCCCAGCACGGAGCCGAGGAGGGCGACCCCGGCCGTGGCGCAGACGCCGACCGTGACGGAGGTCCTGGCGCCGTACACGGTGCGTGTGTAGACGTCGCAGCCCAGGCCGTCGAAGCCGAAGGGGTGACCGGGCCGGGGGCCGTCCTGCGCCTTGGCCAGGTCGCACTGCAGGGGGTTGCCGGAGGTGATGAGGGACGGCCACAGGGAGATGAGGATCAGGAAGCAGATCACCAGTACGGAGACCACGAAGACGGGGTTGCGGCGCAGGTCGCGCCAGGCGTCCGACCACAGGGAGCGCGGCCTGTCCTGCGGTCCGCCCTCCGCCGGGCCGCCCGCCGCCCGCTCCACCGCCGTCGCCTCGCTCGCCGCGAGGTCCATTCCGCCGCCCATGCCGGTACCGGCGACCCTGCCGTCCTCGGGCGGAAGACCCCCGGAACCCCCGGAACCCTCGGATCCGCCGGGCGCGCCCGGTCCGTCGGGCCGCCGCGCCCCGCCGTTCGCGCCGGCTCCCCCCGCCTCCCGGAGCGCCTCGGGCCCGTACGGCTGCTCAGGCATAGCGGATCCTCGGGTCGAGTACGGCGTACAGGAGGTCGACGAGCAGGTTGGCGAGCAGGAAGACCAGGACGAGCACGGTCACGAAGCCCACGACGGTCTGGGTGTTCTGCCGCAGGATGCCCTGGTACAGCTGGTAGCCGACGCCGTGGATGTTGAAGATCCGCTCGGTGACGATGGCGCCGCCCATCAGGGCGCCCACGTCGGTGCCGATGAAGGTGACGACGGGGATGAGCGAGTTGCGCAGCAGGTGCCGGACGACGACCCGGTGCCGGGGCAGCCCCTTGGCGACGGCCGTGCGGACGTAGTCGGACCGCCTGTTCTCCGCGATCGAGGTGCGGGTCAGGCGGGTGACGTAGGCGAGGGAGACGGAGGCGAGGACCAGCCCGGGCACCACCAGCTCGTCCGGGGCCACCGCCGGGGAGACCGACGGTTTGATCCAGCCCCACTCGACACCGAGCAGCAGCTGGAGCAGCAGGCCGGTGACGAAGGTGGGGACGGAGATGACGACGAGGGTGAGGACGAGGACCGTCGTGTCGACCGGGCGGCCCCGCCGCAGCCCCGTGAGCACACCGAGCGTGACGCCGACGACGACCTCGAACAGGACCGCGACGAGGGTCAGCCGCAGGGTGACGGGAAACGCCGTCGCCATCAGCTGCGTCACCGGCTGGCCGTTGAACGCCGTCCCGAAGTCGCCGGTGAGCACGTTCGCCATGTAGGTCAGGTACTGGTGCCAGACCGGCCGGTCGAGGCCGAACTCCCGCTCGAGCTGGGCGGCAGTCGCCGGGTCGCACTGCCGCTCCCCGCAGAGTCCGGCGACCGGATCGCCCATCACGTTGACCATCAGGAAGATCAGCAGGGTCGCCCCCACGAACACGGGGACCATCTGCAGCAGGCGCCTGACGACGTAGCGTTCCACGGCCGCTCAGCCGACCTTGATCTCGTCGTAGACGGGCACGCTGAAGGGGTTCAGCGACACGTGGGACAGCCGCTCCGAATAGCCGGCGCTGCCGTTCTGGTACCAGAGCGGGATCGCGGCCATGTTGTCGCGCACCACCTCCTCCGCCTGCTGGAAGAGGCGTACCGCCGCGGCGGTGCCGGTCTCGGCGTTGGCCCGGTCGACGAGGCGGTCGAACTCCTTGTCGGACCACTGGCCGTCGTTGGAGGAGGCGCCGGTGTAGTACAGCGGCTGGAGGAAGTTCTGGATGAGCGGGTAGTCCATCTGCCAGCCGGCCCGGAACGGGCCCGGCATCGTGTGCCGGGAGATCCGGCTGCGGAAGTCGGCGAAGGTGCCGACCGGGTTGCCGACGCACGCCCTGTCGTTGCCGAGGGCGTTGTTGACGGAGTTGCACACGGCGTCCACCCACAGCTTGTGCGAGCCCGCGTCCGCGTTGTAGGTGATCCTGACCTGGCCCCCGGGGATCCCCCCGCCCTCCTTGACCAGCCTCCTGGCCTGGGCCGGGTCGTAGCGGCAGGCGCTGCCGCACAGCCCCGCCCGGTACCCGCCGCCGGCGCCGAGGACCGGGGAGGTCCAGTCGGTGGCCGGGGTCCGGGTCCCGCGGAAGAGGGTGTCGGTGATCTGCCGCCGGTTGATGGCCATCGACAGGCCGGTGCGGACCTTCCGCGCCCCGTCGGTGTTCCACTTCGGGTCGTAGAACGGGAAGGCGAGGGTCTGCAGGATGCCGGCCGGGGTGTTGAGGTAGCGGCCGCCGAGGTCCGTCCTGACGTTCTTCAGCTGGGTGACGGGGATGTCGTCGACGAGGTCGAGGTTGCCGGCCAGGACGTCGGTGTACGCGGTGTTGCTGTCCGTGTAGACCAGCAGCGTCACGCCGTCGTTGCGCGCCTTGTCGTCCCCGGGGTAGGCGTCCCACTTCTTCAGGGACATCGCCGAACCCCTGGTGTACGAGTCGACCAGGTACGGGCCGTTGCCGACCGGCTTGCTCACCCAGGCCGCGTGGTCGGTGAAGAACGCGCGGGGCAGCGGGGCGAAGGCCGCGTAGCCGAGGGTGTCCGGGAAGGTGGAGAACTTCTGGTTCAGGCTGACGGTGAACGTCCTCGGCCCGGTGACCTTCAGACCGGAGAGCGTGTCGGCGCGCTGTGCGCCGCGCGCGGGGTGGACCCTGTCGTAGCCCTCGATGTACCCGAAGAAGTACGCGTTCTTCTGGTTGTTGCGGAGACTGGCGCCGTAGTTCCAGGCGTCGACGAAGGACCTGGCGGTGACGGCCTCGCCGTTGCTGAACGTCCAGCCGTCCTTGACGGTGACGGTGAAGTTCCGGGAGTCGGACGTCCCGATCCGCTCGGCGAGCATGTTCTCGGCCCTGCCGGTCCTGGGGTCGTACCGCTTCAGCCCGCGGAAGATCATGTCGAGGACCTTGCCGCCCTGCACCTCGTTGGTGTTGGCCGGCTCGAGCGGGTTCTGCGGGTCCCCCCAGGAGGCGGTGAGCACCCCGGCGCCCGCGCCGGTACCCGCGCCGCTCACGCAGGCGGTGGGCAGGAGCGCCAGCGCCACCGCGCACGCCACCCGGCGGGCGTGCCTGGCTCCACGCATGGGTGCCTCCTCGGAGTGCGCTGTGCCGCCGGCGCCGCGGCGCTGCCCTGACGGGCCTATATCAGCACATAACCGGCCTATCACATGGTCGCCTCACCGGGGGTGCACCGGTCCCGCTGGATGTGCGTACACCCGTGCGCACCCCGGCCTCCGTCCGGGACCGCGGGCCGGTTCCGTCGGGTGCGGGGCCGGTTCCGCCGGGTCCGAGGGCCGGCTCACGCCACGCCCGGGCCGGCTCCGGGCGGCTCATGGGGCGGCCCGGTCAGGTGCGCGGCTCGTCGCGTGCCACCAGCTCGACCTCGAAGCCGTCCGTGTTGGCGAGATAGGCCGCGTAGTGGTCCGGGCCGCCGGCCCGCGGGTAGCGCTCGGCGAACAACGGGTTCCAGCCGTGGGCGGGCGCCTCGCCGGCGAGCGCGTCGACGTCCCGGCGGCCGCCGGCGTGGAAGGCCAGGTGGTTCAGGCCCGGGCGCATCCGGTCGTGCCGGGAGCCGTTCATCGCGGGCGACTGCTCGACGACGAGGTACGCCGGGCCCAGCCGCCAGCTGCGGCCGTGCTGCCAGTCCTGGTACGGGCGGTAGCCGAGGCGGCCGAGCAGCCAGCCCCACTCCCGGACGGCACGCGGCAGGTCGGGGACCCACAGCTCGATGTGGTGCAGCATCGTCCGGCTTCCTCCCGGGGAGCGGCGGCGAAGTGGCGGAGGCGGAGGGGCAGAGCGAAGGGGCCAGGCGACGGGCAAAGGAGAAGGTGCCCGGACCCGCGACGGGTCCGGACACCTCAGGTCCGTGCGTGTGGCCGAGCGGGCGGTTCAGCTCGCGTGGACGACGTCCTTCTCCTCGGCGAAGTGGCACGCCGACTCGTGGGCCGCCGGGGAGTCCGAGCCCTTGAAGCGCTCGGGCACCGCCAGCAGCGGCACCTCCTGGGCGCACTTGTCCTGCGCCTTCCAGCAGCGGGTGCGGAAGCGGCAGCCCGACGGCGGGTTGGCCGGGGAGGGCACGTCGCCGGTGAGGATGATCCGTTCGCGGTGCTCGCGGGCGTCCGGGTCCGGCACGGGGACCGCCGACAGCAGCGCCTGGGTGTAGGGGTGCGTCGGGTGGTCGTAGATCTGCTCGTCGCTGCCGATCTCGGCCATCTTCCCGAGGTACATCACGCCCACGCGGTCCGAGATGTGGCGGACGATCGACAGGTCGTGCGCGATGAAGATGTAGGACAGGTCGAACTCGTCCTGCAGACGCTCCATCAGGTTGATGACCTGCGCCTGGACGGACACGTCCAGCGCGGACACCGGCTCGTCGCAGATGATGACGTCGGGGTTGAGCGCGAGGCCGCGGGCGATGCCGATGCGCTGGCGCTGTCCGCCGGAGAACTGGTGCGGGTAGCGGTTGATGTACTCCGGGTTCAGGCCGACGACGTCCAGCAGCTCCTGGACGCGCCTGCGCCGGTCGCCCTTCGGCGCCGCCTCCGGGTGGATCTCGAAGGGCTCCCCGATGATGTCGCCCACCGTCATGCGCGGGTTGAGCGAGGTGTAGGGGTCCTGGAACACCATCTGGATGTTGCGGCGCACGGCCTTCAGAGCGCGTCCGGACAGCTTGGTGATGTCCTGGCCCTTGTAGAAGATCTCGCCGGCCGTGGCCTGCTCCAGGTTCATCAGGAGCTTGGCCACCGTCGACTTGCCGCAGCCGGACTCGCCCACGATGCCCAGGGTCTCGCCCTGGTACAGGTCGAAGGAGATGCCGTCGACGGCCTTGACCGCGCCGATCTGCTTCTTGAACAGGATGCCCTGGGTCAGCGGGAAGTGCTTGACCAGGCCGCGCACCTGCAGGATCGGCTCGCCCCGCTCGACCGGCGCCTCGATCGCGCTGACCGCCGCGTCCTCGGTGCGGGCGTCCACGACGTCCACCTCGGAGACGTTCGGCGTGGCGTCCTGCGGCTCGTCGTTCTTGCTGAGCTCAGCCATGGATCGTCTCCTTCCAGAAGTGGCACGCGGACGCGCGTCCCACCAGTTCCGTGCCGTCCCGCTCGGTCACCGGGACCAGCGGCGGCATCTCGGTACGGCAGATGTCCCGGGCCCTGCCGCACCGCGGGTTGAAGGCGCAGCCGGAGGGGATCTGCTGCAGGTTGGGCGGCAGTCCCTTGATCGCGTAGAGCTCGTGGCCCTTCTGGTCCAGGCGCGGAATGGAGTCCAGCAGGCCCCGGGTGTAGGGGTGCGCCGGGCGCTTGTACAGCTCGTGCACCGGGGCCGTCTCGACGATCCGGCCCGCGTACATCACGGCGATCTTGTCGGCCACGTCCGCGACGACGCCCAGGTCGTGCGTGATCAGGATCAGGCCCATGTTGTACTCGCGCTGGAGCTCCGCGAGCAGGTCCATGACCTGGGCCTGAACCGTCACGTCGAGAGCCGTCGTCGGCTCGTCGGCGATGATCAGGTCCGGCTCCAGGGCGAGCGCCATCGCGATCATGATGCGCTGGCGCATACCGCCCGAGAACTGGTGCGGGTAGTCGCCCACGCGCTGCTTGGCCGCCGGGATGCGCACCCGGTCCATCAGCTCGATCGCCTTGGCCTTGGCGTCCTTGCGGGACATGCCCTGGTGCGACCGGAACATCTCACCGAGCTGGAACCCGACGGACAGCACCGGGTTGAGGGAGGACAGCGCGTCCTGGAAGATCATCGCCATCTTGGCACCGCGCAGCTTGCGGCGCTCGCTCTCCGGCAGCTTCAGGATGTCCTGGCCCTGGAAGAGGATCTCGCCCTTGGAGATGCGTCCGGGCGGACTGTCCAGGATGCCCATGACGGCCTGCGCGGTGACGGACTTGCCGGAGCCCGACTCGCCGAGGACCGCGAGCGTCTCACCGGCGCTGACGCTGTAGTTGACGCCGTTGACCGCCTTGGTCACGGAGTCACGGATCTTGAACTCCACGTGCAGGTCGCGCACTTCGAGGAGCGGTGCGCTCCCGTCCGGTCCTGCGTTCGTGGGGACCATCTCCAGGCTGGTCATGCCGTCACCTTCGTCTTGCTTGCTCAAGGGGGGTCGAGTCATGGTCGCGCCTCACCGAAGCTTCGGGTCGAGCGCGTCGCGCAGACCGTTGCCCAGCAGGATGAAGCCCAGCGCGGTGATGACGATCGCGAGGCTCGGATAGGTCCACATGAAGTCCTTGACGCCCATGAACCCGCGGCCGGCGGCGATCATGTTGCCCCACTCGGCGACCTCCGGGTCCACACCGACGCCCAGGTAGGACAGCGACGCCTCGGCCACGATCGCGATGCCGACGTTGCTCGCGCCGTAGACCAGCACCGCCGTCATGGAGTTGGGCAGGATGTGCTTGCGGATGATCCGGCCCTGGCTCGCGCCCAGCGCCTTGGCGGCGTGCACGAAGTCCATCTCGCGCACGGACAGGATCTGGCTGCGCAGCAGGCGGGCGAAGGTCGCCCACGAGAAGATGCCGAGCGACAGCACGACCGGCAGCACGCCGCGGCCCATCAGCAGGATGATGACGATTGCGCCGATCAGCAGCGGGAAGGCGAAGAAGACGTCCGCCGCGCGCATGATGACCGTGTCGACCCAGCGGCCGTAGTAGCCCGCCAGCGCGCCGAACAGGATGCCGATGGTCATCGCGACGACGATCGAGGCGAGGCCCACGATCACCGCGATGCGGCTGCCGTAGATGAGGCGGGAGAGCTGGTCCCGGCCGAGCGCGTCGGTGCCGAGCATGTGTCCGGAACCGGGGGCCTGGAGGGTGGCGTTGAGGTCCTGCCGCAGCGGGTCGTGCGGTGCGAGCAGCGGCGCGAAGAGGGCGACGAGGACGAGGAGGACGATGATCGCCAGGCCCAGGACGGCGAGCTTGTTGGCGAAGAAGCGGTGCCGGATGTCGGCCCACTGGCTGACCTTGGCGACGCTGGGTTCGGCGCCCTGCCGCGCCGCGGCGGGGTCGGCCGCGGTCGGCTCTCCCGCGCCCGTGACGAGTTCGGTCATGGTGTGACTCCTAGATGGGGGCGACCCTGCGGGTCAGGCAAGGCGGATGCGCGGGTCAAGGGCGGCGTACAACAGGTCGACGACCAGGTTCAGCAGGACGAACACGCCCACGCTGATCGTCACCACTCCCACGATGATCGGGTTGTTGTTCTGCTGGATCGCCTGGATCAGCGCGAGGCCGATGCCGTTCCAGTTGAAGATCGTCTCCGTGATGATCGCGCCACCGAGCAGGGTGCCGAAGGAGATACCCAGGTAGGTGATCACGGGAATGACCGAGTTGCGCAGGATGTGACGGAAAAGCACCGTCCGGCGCGCAAGCCCCTTGGCCACCGCCGTCTTGACATAGTCGGCCCGCAGGACCTCCAGCATCGTGCTGCGCGCGAGCTGGGCGACGAGCGCGGCGTCGATGATCGCCAGGGTGAAGGCGGGAAGCACCATCGAGTTGAAGCTGCCGTCGGCGATCAGCGGGAACCAGTTGAGCTCCACCACGAAGAAGCGCTGCATGATCATGCCGAGCACGATCGACGGGACACCGATGGCCAGGGTCGTGATGAAGGTCGCCGACACGTCCCAGATCGAGTATCTGCGCATCGCCGCCAGCACACCGACGGCCATGCCGATGACGATGTCGACGACGATCGCCGCGACCGCCAGCTTGGCCGTGTTGCCCAGCTTGGGCGCCAGGATCTCCGTGACCGGCCGGCTCTGCGTGTAGTCCTCACCGAGGTCGCCCCGGGCGAGCTTGCCGACGTAGTTGCCGTACTGCACGACCAGGGGCTTGTCGAGTCCGTACTGCTTGTGCAGCTGCTCGATCACCGCGGGGTCGCGCGCCTTGTCGCTGCCCGCGATCTGCCCGACCGGGTCACCCGGGAGCACGAACAGGCTGGCGAACAGGATCATCGTCGCGCCGAGCACGACCACGACCAACTGGCCCAGCCTGCGGACCACATACCTTCCCATGACTGCCTCTCTGCCTCGCTGCCACTTCCTGAGCAGCTCCGTCACCCCGGGATGGTGGGGGTGATGGGGTTAGGGGACGGGAGGACGGATCACGCCACTCCCGACGGTCGCCGGGGGCCGTGGCATCCGAGTCCAGCTCGGTACCACGGCCCCCGGTCCTCCGATTCCGCGCTACGCGGTGCCCGGTTACTTCAGGCTGATCTCGGCGAGGTTCGGGTCCTCGTGGAAGTCCATCTTGAGGCCGGCGAACTTCTTGGTGTTGGCCAGACGCAGCTGGGTGCGGTTCCACAGCGGGATCAGCGCCTGGTCGTCGAGGGCGACCTTCTCGGCCTGCTGGTACAGCTTGTTGCGGCCGGCCTGGTCCTCGGTGGCACGGGCCTTGGCGAGCAGGGCGTCGAACGCCTTGTTGCTGTAGCGGCCGCGGTTGTCACCCGTGACCTTGCCCGAGGCGTCCTTGTTGATGGACGCGGTGTCGAGCAGCGGGTACAGGAAGTTGTCCGGCGTCGGGTAGTCCGCGCCCCAGGCGAAGCGGTACAGACCCGTGGCCTTCGGCTTCTGCTGGTCGGCGAGCAGCTCGGCGAACGGCTTGCCGGTGGACTTCACCTTCACGCCGAGGACGTCCTCGAGCTGCTGCTTGACGGCCTGGATCCACTCCTCGTGACCGGCGCCGGTGTTGTAGCCGAGCTCGATGGTGGTGCCGGGCTTGAGGCCGGACTCCGCGGCGAGCTGCTTGGCCTTGGCCTTGTCCTGCTTGGCGCAGGGGGCGCACAGGCCCTTCTGGTACACATCGGCGAAGGCGGGCGGCAGGATCGTCGTCGACTTGGTCTGCATGCCCTGGAAGACACCCTTGATGATGGCGTCCCGGTCGATCGCGTAGGAGATGGCCTGACGCGCCTTCGCCGTGTTCAGCGGGGCGTTCTCCGTGATGGGCATGAGGTAGTTCATGCCGTTGGTGTCCTGCTGCAGCCACTCGCCCTGGGGCTCGTACTTGGCCTTGGCGGCCGGCTGCTGCGGGGTGGGCATGCGGGCCCAGTCGTACTGGCCCGACTCAAAGCCCTGGTACTCCAGCGTCACACCGTTGGCGGAGTTCAGGATGTCGATCTGGACCTTGTCCAGCTTGGCCTTGGTCAGGCCGTAGTCGTCGTTGCGGACGAGGGTGATCGACTTGTTGTGCTCCCACTTGCCCTGCATCTTGAAGGGCCCGTTGCCGATGGGGGCTTCGTTGTACGTCTTGTTCTTCGCGTTGCCGGCGACCTTGGGCACCGGGCTGAAGACCGTGTGCGTGGTCTTGATGTAGAACTCGAAGTCGGGGGCGGAGAGCTTCACCTGGAGGGTGTTGGCGTCCGGGGCGCTCAGGCCGGACATGCTCTCCGCCTTGCCCGACTGGACGTCCTCGAAGCCCTCGATGCCCGCCATGTGGTAGGCGACGTCGGAGGCGGCGACATTCTGCGCCACACGGTTCCAGCCGCGGATGAAGGACTGCGCGTCCACCGTCTCGCCGTTGGTGAACTTGGTGCCTTCCTTGATCTTGAAGGTCCAGGTCTTGCCGTCCTTGCTCACCTCCTTGGAGGTGGCCAGGGCCGGGTCGACCTTGCCGTCGGCGGTCGGCTCGTACAGGCCCGTGAAGAGGTTGTCCGTGACGAGGACGCCCTCGGACTCCTGAGCGTTGTACGGGTCGATGGCAACCGGCTCGGTGATGCCCATCCGGAAGGTGCCGCCGGCCTTGCCCGAGCCCTTGCTGCCGCCGTCGTTGTCGCCGCCTCCACAGGCAGTCGCAGCAAGAGCAACGATTATTGCCCCCGCGACCCACTTGGCGCTGTTGGCACCGCGCATGGGGTTCCTCCTCATGAGTCCAATGGTTCACCGCATGGAGGGGCAGCCGACATACCACCGTCACAGGTGTCGGAGATAGTCAGACGCCCCCGCGCTCGTGAGTCGGCGCCGGCTAGCGCGTGACCCGTTGATCCGAGCTCTACGCGCCTAACTATCTGCCATGGGCCGTGGCCGAACCACACCGGGAAGGTTGCGATCCGATCACACCTGCCGTCTACTTCTCCCAAAATCCGGACAAAGGGTTTCGCGAAAGATCCCTGCGAAACGGACTTGTTACACATCTATCGGTCTCGGCTGTCCGCATTCCGGACGCCGATGAGATGAAAACCCGTTGCGCTTACGGTGGTCTCCGTGCGGGGTGGCCGAGCCATGCCCGCGGAGCGCCCCGGACGTCGAGATCCGGCCAATGCCGCCGTGCGCCGGGGCCGTTGCCCCACCTCACCCAGCGTGGCCGCGGGCGTTGACGGAAGCACCGCGCACCGTCGGCACGCGCGCCCGGCGCAGCCTAATGGGATCCGGTCGGCCCGTGCCGGTTCCGGGCCGGAACGCAGGGTTTTCCCTACCCTTCGCCCGGCCCGGCGGCCGGCTCCCGCGTGGCAGGACCTGACACCCGGTGAGCGGGCGGGCGCGGCGCCGGGGCAACGAACAGGCCGGGCACCCCCGTGACGGGGGTGCCCGGCCTGTCGGACGGTGCCGGTGGGTCAGGCGTGCTTCGCCCGGCTCGCGGCGCGGGCGCGCTCACGCTGGTCGAGGACGACCTTGCGGATGCGCACGGCCTCCGGGGTCACCTCCACGCACTCGTCGTCGCGGCAGAACTCCAGGGACTGCTCCAGGGAGAGCTTGCGCGGCGGCACGATGGACTCGGCGACGTCGGCCGTCGAGGAGCGCATGTTGGTGAGCTTCTTCTCCTTGGTGATGTTGACGTCCATGTCGTCGGAGCGGGAGTTCTCGCCGACGATCATGCCCTCGTACACCTCGGTGCCCGGCTCCACGAACAGCACGCCGCGCTCCTGGAGGTTGGTCATCGCGAAGGCGGTGACGGCCCCGGCGCGGTCGGCGACCAGCGAGCCGTTGTTGCGCGTCGTCAGCGTGCCGAACCAGGGCTCGAAGCCCTCGTGGATGGAGTGGCCGATGCCGGTGCCGCGGGTCTGGGTCAGGAACTCGGTGCGGAAGCCGATGAGACCCCGGGAGGGCACGACGAACTCCATGCGGACCCAGCCCGAGCCGTGGTTGGACATGTTGTCCATCCGGCCCTTGCGCACGCCCATGAGCTGCGTGACCGCGCCCATGTGCTCCTCGGGCACGTCGACCGTCATGCGCTCCACGGGCTCGTAGACCTTGCCGTCGACCTCCTTGGTGACGACCTGCGGCTTGCCGACGGTCAGCTCGTAGCCCTCACGGCGCATGGTCTCCACCAGGATCGCGAGCGCGAGTTCGCCGCGGCCCTGGACCTCCCAGGCGTCGGGACGGTCGGTGTCGAGGACGCGGAGCGAGACGTTGCCGATCAGCTCGCGGTCCAGACGGTCCTTGACCTGGCGGGCGGTGACCTTGCGGTCCTTGACGGCCGCCTTCGCGTCGGCGCCCTTGCCGGTGCCGCCGCGGCCGACCAGCGGGGAGGTGTTGGTGCCGATGGTCATGGAGATCGCGGGCTCGTCGACCGTGATCAGCGGCAGCGCGACCGGGTTCTCGGGATCCGCGAGGGTCTCGCCGATCATGATGTCCGGGATGCCGGCGACGGCGCAGATGTCACCCGGGCCGGCCTTCTCCGCGGGCTTGCGGGTGAGGGCCTCCGTCATCATCAGCTCGGAGATGCGCACGTTCTGCACGGAGCCGTCGCGCTTGATCCACGCGACCGTCTGCCCCTTGCGCAGCTCGCCGTGCTCCACGCGCAGCAGCGCGATCCGGCCGAGGAAGTTGTCGGCGTCCAGGTTGGTGACGTGGGCCTGGAGCGGGGCGTCCTCGTCGTAGGTCGGGGCCGGGATGTGCTCCAGGATGGTGGAGAAGAACGGCTCCAGGCTGGTGGAGTCGGCCGGGACCGTGCCGTTGTCCGGCTTGGTCAGCGAGGCGATGCCGTCACGGCCGCAGGCGTAGACGATCGGGAACTCGATCTGCTCCTCGTCCGCGTCCAGGTCGAGGAAGAGATCGTAGGTCTCGTTGACGACCTCGTCGATGCGGGCGTCCGGGCGGTCCGTCTTGTTGATGCACAGGATGACGGGCAGCCGGGCCTGGAGCGCCTTGCGCAGCACGAAGCGGGTCTGGGGCAGCGGGCCCTCGGAGGCGTCCACGAGCAGGACCACGCCGTCGACCATCGACAGACCGCGCTCGACCTCGCCGCCGAAGTCGGCGTGGCCGGGGGTGTCGATGATGTTGATGGTGATCGGGTCCCCGCCGGCCTTCGGGTGGTACTTGACCGCCGTGTTCTTGGCCAGGATCGTGATGCCCTTCTCACGCTCCAGGTCGTTCGAGTCCATGACGCGGTCGTCGACCTGCTCGAGCTGGTGGGCGGCGAAGGCACCGGCCTGCTTCAGCATGCCGTCGACGATGGTGGTCTTGCCGTGGTCGACGTGGGCGACGATGGCGACGTTACGGATGTCGTGGCGCGTGGCCATAAAAGGCGTACTCCCGGGAGTGTGAGGACGGCCGTCGCGTATGTCGGTCCTACGCGGGCCCTGCCGGGCGGTACGTGCCACGGCCTCACCCCATGGTACGGCGTTGCGGCCGCGGCTCGTCCGGCCGTGGGGCGGTCGCGGCCGCCCCACGGCCGTCCGCGCAGCTCGGGACCGGTGCGGGAGGTGTCCCGAGGGCCCCGCGCGACGTGGAGCGGAGCCCGGCGCGGACGGGGCACCCCCGCCTTCCCGATCCGACCCGGCGGGGGGCCGGCCCTCGGCCTCGCCGCCCGGGCACCCCCGGGCCGTCCGGCCGCGGGACGGCGGGCGAGGACGCACGGCGCACCCCGCGGCCGGGCAGCGCTGCTCCCCGGCGGGACTGATTCCCGGCGGGGCTGCTGCCGGGCGGGGCTGCTTCCCGGCGGGGGCTACTTCTTCAGGAAGCCCATGTCCTCGTAGACCGGTGTCTGGAAGCCGAAGGCGCCCACGTTGGCCAGGTTGCCGCGCACGGCCGTCAGCTGGGGGCGCTGGTAGAGGGGGATCGAGCCGGCCACCGCCCAGATGCGGGCGTCGGCCCTGCGGACCAGATCGCGCTCCTCCTCCTCGTCCAGCGTGGTCAGCGCCTGGTCGAAGAGCTGGTCGACCTGGTCGGTGCCGACGCGCGTGTAGTTCTGCTGGACGTTCAGGGAGCCGTCGGCGCCGGGCACGGGCTTGGCGTAGATGGGGCGCGCGTCGGTCGCCGGGAAGGCGGACGAGGGCCAGGAGTACAGCGCCAGGTCGTACTGCCCGGAGGCGATGTGGTCCTTGAAGTAGCCGGCGTCGGCGACCTTGGACGTCTCGGTGCCGATCCCCACCTTGTCCAGCATCGCGGTGATGCGCCCGGCGACCTTGTGCAGGGTCTCCGAGCCGGGCCCGGAGGGGAGGACGAAGCGCAGCGTCAGCGGCTTGCCGTCCTTGGCCAGCGGCTTGGTCCCCGTGCCCGCCGGCGCGGCGGTGCCCTTGGGGGCGTACGCCCCGGGCGCCCCGCCCTGCTTCATGTGCGCGTCGTGGTCCTTGCGGTCGTCGGACTTTTGGTCGTCCGGCCGCGCGCTGCCCGTCGTCGTGGCGCTCGCCGTCGGGGTACCCGTCCGGTCGTCCTCCCCGACGACGTACGTGCCGTCGTCGCCGCCCGGCGTCGCACCCGGCGAGGTGTGGGCCTCCGCGCCCGCCGCCTTCTCCCCCTTCTTCGGCTTCTCGACCGGGCCGGGCTTCCAGCCGGCGTCCGCGAGCAGCGCCTTCGCCTGGGCGGCGTCCTGCCCGCCGAGCGTGTCGCTGCTGTCGGCGTACGCGGCCTGGCCGGACAGGGCGAGGTGGCTGCCGACCGGGACCGCGGGCAGGCCGAGCGGCTTGAGGACCGTCTCGGCGAGCTCCTGGCGGTTCAGGGCGCGGGCCACCGCGCGGCGCACCCGCTCGTCGGCGAGGGGCCCGTTGGCGCCGTTGAGGGCGAGCTGGGTGTAGGCCGGTTCCAGGGACTTGCGCACCTCGATGCCGCGCAGCGCCTGCAGCCGGCGCAGGTACGCGGTGAGACCGGCGCGCTCCGTCCTCGCGGACTTCCGGTCGGAGCCGTGCAGCACGGCCCACGACCGCAGCGCCCTGGCGGCGGTACGCCCGCCGGACCCGCGGAGGGGGGCGCTGCCCTGGGCTCCGGACGCCGCCGTGATGCGCTCGGCCTCGGCGGGCTCGACGTCGGCGACGTCCACCGTGCCGTCGGCGAGCGCGTTCGCCCGCTTGCCGCGCGGCACGGCGTGGAGCACCAGTTGCGACAGCTTGGCCGGGCGGCCCCACCACCGCGGGTTGCGGGTGAGGACGACGTCCTTCGCGGCGGTGTCGACCTTCCGCACGGCGAACGGGCCGGCGGTGACGGTCAGCTTCTTGCGCGCCCCGTCGTTGAAGGCGTCCGGGGTGCCCATGACGTCCTTCGGGTACAGCGGCGAGAACAGCGACCTCCAGTCGGCGTAGGGCCGCCCGAAGGTGACCTTGACCTCCTGGTCGCCGGCGCCGCGCTCGATCTTCTCGATGCGCTCGTAACCGGCGTTGCGGGCGGTCCAGTACGCGGTGTCCTTGCCGGACAGGGCGCGCCACTGCGCGACGAAGTCGGCCGCGCCGACGTCGCGGCCGTCGCTCCAGACGGCCTGCTGGTTGAGCCGGTAGACCACGACCTGCTTGGGCTCGGTGTCGACGACCTTCGCCGAGTCCAGGTAGTCGGTGTCGAGCTGCGGTCGTCCGGCCGCGTCGAGCCGGAACATCGCCGGCAGCACGGCCTGGGCGACACGTGTGGTGCCCGCGTCGGCGTCCGCCTGGAACGTGTTCAGCGTCTCCGGGACGGAGTCCACCGCCCAGCGCAGGGTGCCGCCGTCGGCGATCCGGCCGCGTGCGGCGGGCCCGATGTCCTGCGCGGCCAGCGGCTTGCTCTCCTCGTCGTCGGATCCGCAGCCGGCGAGGGAGGGCACGGCGAGCGCCCCCGCGGTGAGGAAGGCGACCGAGCGCATGACCGCCCGCAGTCCGGCGCCGTCGTGGGTCATCTGTGGTACCTCCGGGAGCGCGGGTTCCGGTCACGTTCGGCGGTATATGGAGCTGATCAGATCTATGCGGCCACTGAAGAGGAAAGGGTTCGGCAGCGGGCGGCGACACGACGTGGGGAGCCCGAAGCCCACCCGTGCGGCGCAATGCGCGCACACCTGTCCGCAGGCGGGCGATCCGTGGGCGTCGCCGCCACCGCGTCGGTCCGGTGGGGTGCCGCTGCCACCGGTCAGGGCAGGGGTGCGCGGGCGGGTGTCAGGACGAGGGGGTCCAGCCCTTCCGGTACGCGGTCCAGTCCTCCTGCGTGGCGGCGAAGTCCACGTACAGGGCGACGCCGAAGCGCTGGCGGTCCGCGTCCGTGCGGGACAGTCCGAGGCGGACGCCGCGCACGGCCGCCGGGACGGTCTCGGCGGCCTCGCGGTGGCCGAAGCGGTTGTCGTGGAAGAAGGGCAGCCCCATCAGCAGGTCGGTCGTCGGCGGGGTGACCTCCAGGGCGAGCGAGGTCTGCTGGGCGACGTACCCGCCGTACAGGCTGGGCAGCGGCTGCATGGTGTCGTAGGACATGACCGCGATCTGGTCGACGCGGCGGGCGACCTCGGCGAAGTACGCCTGGGACCACCACTTCGGGTGGTCGGTGAGCGTGCCCCAGATGGAGTGGAGGCCCGGGAGCGGGTCGATCTGGTGCGCCGCGACGGACAGCGGGACGCCACGGGCCCGGGTGACCCGGTGGAGGTCGTCGAGGAGCGAGAGGTAGTCGCGGTCGCCCGAGTGCAGCGGCTCCAGGTCGAAGTGGGCACCGTCGAATCCGGCGGCCAGGACCGCGCGGGTGGAGCGGACCACGGCCGCGCGGGTCGCCGCCCGCTCCAGGCGCAGGCCCTCAGGGCTCTCGGTCGCCAGCACGTCGCCGAGCCAGGCCTGCACACGGACACCGGGCAGCGCCCGGTGCACGGCCGGTACGAGCCAGCGGGCGTTCGCGTACGCCGACGCCGGCAGTGTGCCGTCGTGTTCGAGCGGGCCGGCGTGCACGTAGAGGTCGCGGACACCGGTGCCGCGCAGCCGTTCGGCCAGCGCCACGACATCGGCGTCCTTCTTCCGCCCGTCCACCCAGGCGTGGCCCAGCCAGATCGCGTCACGGCCTCGGGTGTGCGCCCCGCGGGCCGGGTCGCCCGCGTAGTTGACGCGCAGCGCGGTCTCGGCGGCGAGCAGCGGGAGCAGCACGACCAGCAGGACGATGAGGACGCCGCGCCGGAGCCGGCGGAGACGGGGCTCCCCGGGGCCGGTGCTGATGCCGGGATCGGAGCCGGGGTCGGAGTCGGGGTCGGAGTCGGGGTCGCTGCCGGGATCAGAGCCGACGTCGGAGTCGGAGTCGCTGCCGGGATCAGAGCCGACGTCGGAGTCGGAGTCGCTGCCGGGATCGGAATCGGGATCGGAGCCGGCCGGGGCGGCGGGGGCCTCCGCTTCGGCTCCGCCGTCCGGGGCGGCTCGGGTGCCGGTGCCGGGTTCTCCCGGCGCCCCTGCCCCGTTGTCCGTGCCGAGCTTCCCGCGTACGGAGCACTCGCTCCCCGGTTCCGTCGGCGTCTCCGGCTTCGCGTTCGTCCCCGTGCCCGCGCCGTCGTCCATCCCCGTGCCCTCCCGCTTCGCCGTGTCCCGTCCGCCCCACCACGGACGCGGCCCGGTCGCGGGGCCGTGAAGGCGGTCCTACGCTCCCGGGTGTGACGTCTTCCGGGGGCCGGGCGGCCCGGCAGCGGCGTACGGCACCGCGCGTGGGGGCTCGGACGGCACGCGGCGTGCCGGGTTGCGCGGCCGTGGCCCTGTGGTGGGTACTGACGGGGATGACGATCACTCATGGGGCGGCGGTTGCGCCACCCGGGCCCGGCCCGGTCGACGGCGCGGCCGCGCGGGAGCACGACGGGACCTCCGCCGTCGACCTGCTGCCGCCTCTCGCAGCCGCCGGCGTGGCGGGCCTGTACGCCGGATGCGCCCGCGTACGCCGCGCCCGGCGGGCCAGGACGCGGACGACTCCCGGCCGCCCGGAGGCCCGGTAGGGGCCGTTCTGAGGACGCGTCCGGCGGAGCACGTCCCGCTCCGCCCGCCCCACGGTGCGTCGGACCGGCACGACGGGCCGAGGCGGGATCGGACCAGGACCGTGGCGGACAGCGCACGACCGCCGAGGCGGAGAACGGACAGCCCCCAGGCGGACAGCGCACGGCCGCCGATGCGGGAGGCCCGCGACGGCACCCCCCGCGGAGCGGAGCCGCACGGCCGCCGTCAGAACAGGCTCAGCAGCGCCTCGGCCGGATCCGCGAGCCCGTTCTCACCGCCCGGCAGCGGGAGTTCGAACCAGACCGTCTTGCCGCGCGGGGTCCGCCGGGAACCCCAGGCGGCGCTCAGCAGCCCGACGAGCTGGAGTCCCCTGCCGCCCTCGTCGGTGTCGCGGGCGCGGCGGCGGCGCGGCTGGACGAGCCCGGAGTCCCAGACCTCGCACACCAGCGTGCGGTCGAGCAGCAGCCGGAGTCTGATGTCGCCCTCGCCGTACCGCAGCGCGTTGGTCACCAGTTCGCTGACGAGGAGTTCCGTCGTGTCGACCAGCGGCTCCAGGTCCCAGCCGATCAGCCGGGCGCGGGCGAACTCGCGGGCGCGGCCGACGCTGCGCGGCTCGCGCGGCAGCGTCCAGTCGCCCACGGAGTCGGCGGGCAGGCCCTGGACGCGGGCCATCAGCAGCGCGATGTCGTCCTCGCCGTGGTGGGAGTCGAGGGTGTGCAGGACCTGGTCGCACACGTCCTCCAGGGGGCGGGCCGGGTCGGTGAGGGCACCGACGAACGCCTGCAGCCCCTCGTCCAGCGGGTGGTCACGCGACTCGACCAGTCCGTCCGTGTAGAGCGCGAGCAGGGCTCCTTCGGGCAGTTCGACCTCCACCTCCTCGAACGGCTCGCCGCCGACGCCGAGCGGCATGCCCGGCGGCACGTCCAGCATGAGGGCGTCCTCGCCCGGCTCCACGAGGACGGGCGGCAGGTGTCCCGCGTTGGCGAAGGTGCAGCGGCGCGTCACCGAGTCGTAGACCGCGTAGATGCAGGTCGCCAGATACACCTCGGACAGGTCGGCCTCACGGGGGCGGCGGGCGGCCCGCGTCGCCTGCTGGACGCCGCCCGGCGCACCGAGGCCGCGGGCGATCTCGTCCAACTGGGAGAGCACCTCGGCCGGTTCGAGGTCGAGGAGGGCCAGGGTCCGTACGGCGGTGCGTAGTTCGCCCATGGCCACGGCGGCGCGCAGGCCGCGGCCCATGACGTCGCCGACGACCAGCGCGGTGCGGTGGCCGGGCAGTTCGATGACGTCGAACCAGTCGCCGCCGACCTCGCTCGGCCGGCCGGTGCTCGCGGTGCCCGGCAGGTAGCGGCAGGCGATGTCGAGGCCGGAGGCCTCCGGGTCGCCGGGCGGCAGGAGGGACCGCTGCAGGATCAGCGCCCGCTCGTGCTCGCGCCGGTACAGGCGGGCGTTGTCGATGCAGACGGCGGCGCGTGCGGCGAGTTCGACGGCCAGGTCCCGGTCGCGCTCGCCGAACGGCTCGCTGCCCTTGGTCCGGGAGAACTGCGCGAGGCCCACGACGGTGTCGTGGGCGACCATCGGGACGGCCAGCGTGGAGTGCACCAGGCCGCCGTCCTCGCCGGGGACGGTCTGCGGGCGGGCGGTGCGCAGGGCGTCGGCGCACGGCGAGTTGAAGGGGAAGTGGTGCACGGCGCCGACGGGGACGGGCGCGCCGGAGCCGGTGAAGGGCGCGTCGGAGACGGCGCTGGCGAAGGCGACCCGGCGCAGTTCGGCGCTGCCGTCGGCGAGGCCGGGCGGGGTCTCGTCACCGGCCAGCAGGCCCTGGTACAGGTCGACGGTGGCGAGGTCGCAGAAGCCGGGGACGACGACGTCGAGGAGTTCGCGGGCGGTGGTCTCCAGGTCGAGGGAGTTGCCGATGCGGGCCCCGGCCTCGTTGAGCATGGCGAGATTGCGCCGCGCGGCGGCCGCCTCGCGGGCGGCGGCGCGGCGGGCGGTGATGTCGACTCCGAGCCAGGCGATGCCGATGGGGCGGCCGCTGCCGCTGTGGACCCGGTAGAGGTTGACCGACCAGTGGCGGCGCTCGTCCGAGTCGGGCACGTAGCCGGTGACGTGCATGTCGGTGATGGACTCGCCGGTGTCCAGCACCCGGCGCAGGGTGGCGGCGACCCGCTCGGCCTCCCCGCGCGGGAGGTAGTCGTGAACCCCCTTGCCCCGGTGGTCGTCCACGGTGCCGCCGAAGATGGAGGCGAACCGCTGGTTGGCGCGGCGGACCCGCAGGTCGGCGTCGATGAGCAGGAAACCGAAGGGAGATTGGCCGAATATCGCCTGCGAGGCGGCGAGGTCGGTCTCGATACGGCGCAGGATGCGGACGTCGACGACGATGCAGACGGCGGCCTTCTCACCCTCGACGGTCCGCGTCGGCATGACGTAGACCTCGGCGAGCCCCTCCTCGCCGTGCCCCCCGCCGTCCTCGCCGTCCGGGATGCGGAAGGGGACCACGCCGGTCCACTCGCGCCCGTCGAGGATCTCGGCCATCTTGCGCTGGCCCTGTTCGCGCAGGTCGGGGTCGACGAAGGCCTCGATGGGGTCCATGCCGACCGCCTGCGCGGCGGGAATGCCGAAGAGCTGCTCGGCGCGGACGCTCCACTGGTCGACATGCCCGTCCGGGCCGATGGAGAAGGAGGCGACCTTGATGTAGTCGTACATGGAGCCGGGCGGACTGCTCTGCCACATGGCGCCCGCGGGCGACTCCCCCCCAGCGGGAGAACCACCTGCGGCCCCAGCCCTCGCGCCGTCCGACGGGTCCTCGGACTCCGTGGCCTTCGCTGGTATCTCGCTCACGCGAACCGTCCCCTCCAGCTCACCGCGTCCGGCACCGGTCACCGGGGGCGGCTGCCCGCAGTATCCAGCACTACGGCGCCGCGCAACACGGTGTTCACGATCACAGGGTCGTCCCGACGGTTTTCGGTCCGGGCCTGCGACAACACAATCTGTCTTCTAACCAGGCAGGACCCGGTCCAACCCCGTCCGCGGGCATCGGTCGCCCGGCCCCGCCCCCGGGGCTCGACACGGCCGTCGCGCCTGTACAGCCCGCTCAGTCCGGCACCGCCAGCTCGAACCAGACCGTCTTGCCAGCTCCGTCGGGGCGCGCACCCCAGCGGCGGGAGGCCGACGCGAGCAGTTGCAGGCCGCGGCCCCTCTCGTCGTCGGCGCCCGCGGGACGTTCGTGGGGCGGCTCGGGCTGCGCGTCGGAGACCTCGACCAGCAGGACCGCCGGCACTCCGGCGGGACGCAGCAGGCGCACCCCGATGGGACCGGTGGCGTACCGCAGGGCGTTGGTGACCAGCTCGCTCACCAGCAGGGCGGCGGTGTCGCCGAGGCTGTCCAGACCCCAGGACCGCAACTGGTCGCGGACCACCGCGCGGGCGGTGCGCACGGCACCCGGGTCCTCGGTGAAAGTCCACTCGGCGCAGTCGCCTACGGTGTCGATCACGCCGATCACTTCCCAGGCCGGCAAGCCCATCGTGTCCGTTTCGTGGCTCAATGGGCCCATACCCGGTATCAGGGCGGCAGTACCGTCCGTGACGGGAGCCCGCCGCGAACGGCCCAGAGGGAGTCGCGGACGTGCGGGACGCTCAGGTCGCGCGAAGCCTGTGGGGCGTTGGGCGTTGGGCGTCGCCGGGGCGGCGGAATGCCGGGGTGCCGGTGCGTTCCGGATGCCGACGGCGGCCGAAGCGGTCGGAAGCATTCCGGGCGCACGAGGGCGCCCGGACCGCTCGAAGGGGCACGAGACATCCGGAGGGCGGCACGAGGCATCCGGGGGGAGCACGGGGCTTTCGGAGGAGTGCGGGGAACGGGAAGGAGTGCGGGGGACGCGGCAGGAGACGGCCGACCTCCGGCGTGCCCGCCGGCTCAGACGCCGCCGCCCTCCCGCGCGCCGGTCGCGAGGTGCGCGAGTGTCTTCCGTACCGCGGGAACGTCCGCGTCGAGCCACGGGACGTCCCAGATCTCCTCGGGTCCCAGCCAGCGCAGCGCGTCATGGTCCTGGAGGGGTGCGGGTCCGGCGGAGCCGGGGCGCAGGCGCGCGGTCCACACCTGGAGTTCGTAAGGGTGCCTCAGCGGCCAGCTGCCCGGAACCCGGTCGACGGTCTCCGCGTCGACGCCCAGTTCCTCCCGCAGCTCGCGCACCAGGGCGGCTTCGGGCCGCTCACCGGGCTCCAGTTTGCCGCCGGGCAGCTCCCAGCGCCCGGCCAGCTCCGCGGGCGCGCTGCGCCGCGCGGCGAGGAGGCGGCCGCCGTCGAACAGGGCGGCACCCACCACCACGACGCGTTCGGTCATACGCCGGAGCCTACGGGAGCCAGGCCGTGCGTCCGGCGGAGGCAGGGGGTCACTCGCCGGCGCCCACCGCGCCCTGCTGCTCGACGCGCTCGACCCAGTACAGCTGCTGGTGACCGCGGCTGCCGAGGCTGTCCGCGATCTTCTGCGCCTCGGCGCGGGTGGCGTACTGGCCCACGCGGTAGCGATTGCCGTTGTCGTCCTGCCGTATGACGAGCCAGGGGAGAGTGATCGTGCTGTCGTTCATCGCACCCCTCCACTGCCCGATCCCGGCTCCCGCCGTGCCCCGCCCGATAAGGAAACCGCAGTCCGCATATGCCCGACCCTACGCCTTACCTTCACTGAGCGAATACGGCTTTGTACAAAGAGGTAGGCAACCGGCCAGTACGCAGGGGGCGCACGGCGACGAATGCGCCCTGCCGCGCGACGGGGCTTGGGGTCAGGGGCCCGCGGCGGACGCGGGGGCGACCTGCGAGAACGGCCGGATTCCTGCGCCCGTTGGGGCCGTTGTGCACGGCTGGGTGGTCCGTGCCGCCGCCGAGGGCGCGCACCACCCCGGCCGCGGTGCCACCCGTTCCGTCGGATCACGCGCGGGGCGAAGCGCTGGAACCCCCTCGCGCCGGCTCACGGCAGCGGCCCTCCGCCCCCGCGCGCTGCAACACCGGTAACGGCCCGGCACCCGGCACCCGGCGGCGGGGCCGTCACCGGCCGGTCACCGCACCGGCGAAGGCAGCCGGGCACCCGGTCACGGCACGGGCACCGGCGGCCCTCCTCCGGTCACCGCACCGGCAAGTGGTACGCGACCCGGTAGCGGTCGGCCGGGATCACCACGTCCGCTGTCTCGACGGGACGGCCGGAGGCGTAGAACGTGCGCTGGACGACGAGCACCACATGGCCGGGGACGCCCCCGAGCGTGAGCAGTTCCTCCGCCAGTCCGGGGCGGGCGCCGACCTCCTCGGTGACGTTGTCGACGATGACGTCGATGGCCCGCATCCGCTCGACGACGCCCATGCCGCCGAGCGGGCCCTCCTCCGGGAGCATGACCGGCGTGCGGCCGGTGACGGCGAGCGGCTCCCAGGACGTGGACAGCATCATCACCTCACCGCCCTCACGGAACAGGTACCTGGTGCGCATCACCCGGTCGCCGGGATTGATGCCGAGCCGCTCGGCGATGGCGCCGCCCGCCTCGGTCTGCTCGCTGCCGGACTCCCAGGTGCCGCGCGCCTCGATGTCGGCCTGCTCCTGGCGGAAGGGCGTGGCACCGCCGGTGGGCCGGTAGCCGGAGCGGGCGATCCGGCGGGGCACGGGCCTCTCCCGCACGTACGTCCCCGAGCCGGAGCGCCCCTCGACGAGTCCCTCGGCCATCAGCACCTTGCGCGCTTCCAGCGCGACCGTGTCCGAGACGCCGTACTCCTCGCGGATCCTGGCCTGGGACGGCAGGCGGGTGTGCGGTGGCAGCAAGCCGTCGACGATCTTCTTGCGGAGATCACCCGCGACACGCAGATACGCCGGCTGCTCACCGAAAGTCACTGGCCGCTCCCATCAGGTTGTACAGACAGCAACAGACTGGCAACCGTGGGTTGTGCCACGCAAGTGAAGGCCAGAGAATCACCCGATGTGATGACAACGGCCGCCCGAAGGCATTACGCAGGCCCTTTCTCCCCACCTCAGCCGCCGTCACACCTCCACCTCGGCGCCGTCACCCGCGGCCGCCGTCCGCCCGCCGGTCGCCGGCGCGGCCGCGGCGCGGCCACGGCGCGGCCCAGAGCCTTGCGAGCGGTGACGAACCGGCGGGCGCGCCCCCGGCAACCGCGGCACGACGGGACCCCGGGAGCGGGGCGGCGCGACCGCGCACGTCCGCCGCTGGACGGCCACGCTCGGCCGTGTCCGGCGAAGTCGCCCCAACGCGGGCTCTAATCTGCGCACATGACACCTTTGCCGGACCGCTACTGCCCCACCGACGGCGTGCGCATCCCCAGCGACTCCCTCGCCTGGTGCTGCCCGTCCTGCCACGGCCCCCTCGATCTCGACTTCGCCCCCACCCCCGCCCCCCTGAAGTCCCTGACCGGGCGGGTGAACTCGATGTGGCGCTACGCCGAGACGCTGCCGATGTCGACGCCCTCGATCTCCCTCGGCGAGGGCCGGACGCCGCTGGTCGGGCTGACGGAAAAGGTGTCGGGGAAACTCGACTACCTGATGCCGACCCTGTCGTTCAAGGACCGGGGCGCGGTGCTGCTGGCCGGGCTGGCGCTGCGCCTCGGGCCGCGCCTGGTGGTCGCGGACAGCAGCGGCAACGCGGGCACGGCGGTCGCCGCGTACTGCGCCCGGGCGCGGCTGCCCTGCACGGTGTACGTGCCGCAGGGCACGTCCGCCAAGAAGCTGGAGCAGATCGAGGCGCACGGGGCCCGGCTGAACGTGGTGGACGGCGACCGGGAGGCCGCGGCCGCGGCCGCCCGCGCGGCGGCCGACGAGCCGGGCGTCTTCTACGCCTCCCACGTGTACAACCCGTACTTCCTGCACGGCACCAAGACCTACGTGCACGAGCTGTGGGAGGACCTCGGCGGCCGCCTGCCCGACGTCCTCGTCCTTCCGGTGGGCAACGGCACACTGCTGCTGGGCGCGGCCCTGGCCGTCTCCGAGCTGTACGCGGCCGGGCTCCTGGACCGCCGCCCGGCGCTGTGGGCGGTGCAGTCGGCGGCGGTGGCCCCGCTGGCCCGGGCCTGGGCGGAGGGCGCGGAGGAGCTGACCGGAGTGACGCCCATGGCCCCCACCTACGCCGAGGGCATCGCCATTCCCCGCCCGCCCCGCGCCCGCCAGATCCTGCGCGCGGTGCGGGAGTCGGGGGGCACCTTCCTGACCGTGACGGACGATCAGATCCGGCACGCCCAGATGGACCTGGCGTCCCGTGGGCTGTACGTGGAGACGACGGCCGTGGTCTGCTGGGCGGCGGTGCGGGAGGGAGCGCTCGGCGAGAAGTCGGCGGCGGTGCCGCTGTGCGGGGCGGGGCTGAAGTCGGGCCTGGCCCGACCGTAGCCACCGGGCCCCCACCCCGGCACCCGGTCCTTCGCCGGCACCCGGCCCCGTCGGCACCCGCCCCCTCGCCGCCACCGGTCCCACCCCGACGCCCGGGCCCTCGCCGGCGCCTGGCGCCGCACCGCCGCCGGTCCCACCCGGACCCCGGCTCCTCACCCGCGCCTGGCCGCCCGTCGGCGCCCGGCCCGTCGCCGACGCCCGCGGCCCGGAGCGTGCGGCGCACTGCGGGCGCCACCTCTGCGTTCTACGCCAGGCAGCGTCGGAAGTCCGTGCCGGTCAGCCGTCGAAGGCGGTGGCGCGGGTGCGCTTCTCCCAGGCGGCGACATCGCCGCGGACGCCGTCCAGGTGGTCGAGCACGGCCGTGACCGCGTCGTCGCCCAGGGGCAGCCGCAGCGGGGCGTCCTCCGCGTCGAGGGCGGCGAGGATGAGCGCCGCCGCCTTCGCGGGGTCGCCGGGCTGGGTGCCGTCGCCCCCGGAGACCCATGCGCGGCTCCGGGTCACCTTCTCGTACAGACCGCTGTCCGCGCTGGCACCGGCCCGGCCCGCCGCGAACACCGAGGTCCGGAACGCGCCCGGTTCGACGATCAGCACTCTGACGCCGTACTCGGCGACCTCGTCGGCGAGCGCCTCGGACAGGCCCTCCAGGGCGAACTTCGCCGCGCTGTACCCCCCGAAGCCCGCGAAGGACAGCTGTCCGCCCATGCTGCTCATCTGCACGATCGCGCCCGAGCGCCGCTCGCGCAGGTGCGGCAGCACCGCGCGGACGAGCGCGGCGGGCCCGAGGACATGGACGTCGAACAGGCCGCGCAGCTCCTGGTCGGTCGTCTCCTCGACGGCGCCGACGTGCGCCCGCCCCGCGTTGTTGACCAGGACGTCGATCCGCCCGTGCCGGGCCACCACATCCCGTACCGCCGTCTCGGCCGCCGCCGTGTCGGTGACGTCCAGGCGCAGCGCCTCCATCCGGCCGGGCCGGGCGGCCACCAGGTCCTCCAGCGCCTCGGTCCGCCGGGCCGCGCCCACCACGACGTCACCGGCGGCCAGCGCCGCCTCGCTGATCGCCCGGCCGAAGCCGCTGCTCGCGCCGGTCACCAGCCACACCCTGTCCATGACCACTCCTCGCGTCGTCGCCGGCTACGCCTCCAGACTCGCGCCGGAACCGGTGGCGCGTCCCGGACCCCCGGTGACGACGCACGGCCATGACGAGGACCGTCCAGGCCCGGGAGCTGCGCCGATTCGACCTGGGCCGCCGATGAGCCGCGTCTCACGCGTGCGGCCGAGCGGGTGTACGCCTCGCGGCCGGCGCTCGGCGAGCGGGCCCGGGTGCCCGGAGCGGACCCGGGCGCTCGGCGAGCGGACCCGGGGCGCCTGCCGGGGCCGCGTCCCGGCGACACGCCGTGGATCGGCCCCGGCCGACGCGACGAAGGACGGCCCCGAAGGCGCGGCCCTCGTCGCGGCGAGGCCCATGACCTGACCGGCCGGGCGGCCCCTCTCCCACGGCGGCCGTGGAAAGCCGGCGGAACGGCCGGAGACCGCACAGGCGGCGAAACCCGCTCAGTAGCGGATCTCCACCACGCGTCCCTCCGCGTCCCGTTCCGGCGTCTCGGGCACTCGGGCGGCGGTACCGAGCGCGATCCGGTGGGCCGACCAGGCCGCCGCGGCGGCGTCGAGCACGTCGTCCGCGGGCACCCGGTCGGCCTCGCCGAGCTCGTCCGGGAGCACCAGCCCCGCCCGCGACAACAGGGAGCGGCGCAGGTTCTGCCCGCGCCAGGTCTTCTTGGCGTACACCGGCGGCACCCCGCCCGCCAGGGCCTGGAAGGACAGCTCGGGATGCACCTCGTGGATCCGCTCGTCCACGGCCCGGCACTCCCGGGCTTCGAGGAGCTTCGGCGCCAGGGCCCACGCCTGCCGGCTCAGGCGGCTGCCGGTGAGTTCCCGGCACCGGTCCCCGGCCGCCTCGTAGTCCGCCTCCTGCCACGCCGGCCTGGGCGCCACGAGGAAGACGCTGCTGCGGCGCGCCCCGAGGAGCGCCCTGGCCCGGAGATCCGCGGCGCGCCAGCCACGCTCGACCAGGCCCAGCGGCATGTCCACCGCGATCACCCGCACGCCGACGGCGCGCTCGATCAGCGCACCGAGCCGCCGGTCCACCAGGCTGCCCGCGTACGAGCCGTCCGTGAGCCTGATGCCCACCCAGCCCTGCTTGCCGCAGGCATCCACTCCGAGCACGTCCACCCGCTCCACCCCTCACCCGCAGGAACCCGACCGAGACCGGGGCGGGGCTGCCGGGACCGGCAGCCCGACGGCAGTCTGCCGTTGACTGCCCGCTGTCCCGGCTCAGTCCACATCGCCCAGGACTTCGGCCGCCGCCCGCGGATCCATGATGTCGGGCCGGCGACGTCCAGCAGTTCGCCCCCGTCGTGGACGAGGATCGCCATCCGATGCGTGCCGGAGCTCACAGGCCCATCCTGAGGTGACCGGATTCGAGTGGTTCATGGCCGGACCGGGGCGGCGCCGGGGACGGCGCGGTCGGCACCGTGGGGAGCGGAGCCACGGTCCACTCGTCACACATCGCACCGGAAAGCACGGACACCATGACCGACATCATCGCAGGGGTGGAAATACCCGGGACCTCGGCCGTCACGGAGGCCACGGAATTTCTCCGGGAGAGGACGGATCCACTGATCTTCCACCACTCACGGCGGGTATTCCTCTTCGGTTCCCTCCACGCGCGGGAGCTGGACCTCCGGCCCGATCCCGAATTGCTCTACATCTCGGCGATGTTCCATGACACCGGCCTGCTGATCCCGTTCTCGGACACACAGCAGCGTTTCGAGCTGGACGGCGCCGACCATGCGCGGAAGTTCCTGCTCGACCGGGGGTTCTCCGAGAGCGCCGCCGAGGTGGTCTGGACGGCGATCGCCCTGCACACGACGCCGGCGATTCCCGGCCGGATGGGTCCCGAGACCGCCGCCACGAACTACGGCGTGCTGACCGACGCCCTCGGCTGGGGGCTGGACGGACTGGCGGGCGACCAGATCGACGAGATCGTCGCCGCTCATCCGCGCGGTGATTTCAAGAAAGAGTTCCTGCAGCAATTCGTCGACGGCCTCAAAGACCGCCCGGACACCACCTACGGGACGATCAATGCGGACGTCCTGGAGCACTTCGTTCCCGGATTCCGCCGGGACTCCATGGTCGAGCGCGTCCTCGACGCTCCCTGGCCCCGGTGACCGGACAGCGGCCGGCACCGGGCCGAAGTGTTCCCCGCGGTGCACGTCGTCAGCCGTGCGGCGCCGGGCCACGTCCCGCATTCCCTCACCACGACCACACCAGCGAAGGAGAGCTCGTGCGCGCCATCACCGTCCGGGACCGCGAGGCCGGGGTCACGGGGCTGACCCTGGAGGACCTTCCCCGTCCCCACGCCGCCGAGAACGACGTCATCGTGCGGGTCCACGCCGCCGGCTTCACCCGGGGAGAGCTCGACTGGCCCGCGACCTGGACCGACCGTGCCGGCCGCGACCGCACCCCGAGCGTGCCCGGCCACGAGGTGTCGGGGGTGGTGACGGAGCTCGGCTACGGAACGACCGGCCTCACCGTCGGCCAGCGGGTCTTCGGGCCGACCGACTGGACCCGCGACGGATCGCTCGCCGAGTACGTCGCCGTGAAGGCCCGCAACCTCGCCCCGCTTCCCGCCGACGTCACCCACACGGTGGCAGCGGCACTGCCGATCTCCGGACTGACCGCCTGGCAGGGCCTCTTCGACCACGCGGGTCTCACCACCGGCCAGACCGTCCTGATCCACGGCGCCGCCGGCGGGGTCGGCTCGATCGCCGCCCAGCTCGCCCGCGCGGCCGGAGCCCGCGTGGTGGGCACGGGCCGCGCCGCCGACCGGGAGACCGTCCTCGACCTGGGCGCGCACGCGTTCCTGGACCTGGAGAACGACCCGTGGGAGGACGCCGGGCAGGCCCACGTCGTGTTCGACGTGATCGGCGGCGACATCCTCGCCCGCTCGGCCGCGCTCGTGCGCCCCGGCGGCACGCTCGTCACCGTCGCCCACCCGCCCACCGTGCGCCCCGACGACGGGCGGGCGCTCTTCTTCGTCGTGGAACCCGACCGCGCGCGTCTCGCCGACCTCGTCCAGCGGCTGCGGGACGGCCGGCTTCGGGTGCGGGTCGGCGCCGTCCGTCCGCTGACCGAGGCGCCCGCCGCGTTCGCCCCGCACCAGCGCGTCCCCGGCCGCACCATCATCCGCGTCGCCGAGGACGGGGGTGAAGGGGCGAGGTGAATCCCACCTGCGCGAACCCGATCCTGCGGGATGCGGACCGGCGCGGATCGGACCGGCGGACTCCTGTCCGCCGTCACTGGGCCGTGCCCGCCAGCAGCCACCGACGCACACGCACTTCCAGCAACACACGCTTGCTTCCGGGGCGCGTGGGAGCGGACACATCCCACGCGTACTTCTGCTCGAACGCGGCCACGATCTCGCGGGGGAACCCGTCACCCATCAGGAGTGCGTCTCCTTCGGCAACCACCGGGAACCGGCCATCCTCCAAAGCCAGGGACACCCGGGGCTCCTTGCGGATGTTTCTGACCTTGACGGAGCTGAGATCCGAACCGATCCACCACCGAGAGCTTTGGTAGACGAACCAGACGGGCGTGACGTGCGCAGAGCCGTCCGGACGCACGGTGCACAGCCAGACGTTCCTTTCCTCGGCCAAACGCAGACGGACGGCTGGGCCTGGCTCGTTGACAGGATCACTCATTCCGCCATCCGACCAGCACGGGTGATGAACCACATCGGGCCTGCGCGTCGGACCATCGACTTAGGTCTCGCGGACCAGAGGACACGACGTCCCAGTCGGCGGTGCCGGGCGTCCGACAGCCTGGCCGCTCCGAGTGGCCAGTGGCTCGCCCAGTGCATCCTCCGGGAAAGACCAAGGGTCCGGCACCGAAGAGCCGGACCCCTTTATGACCTGCACGTTCGCTGGATCAGCGACGTGGTGACATGGCAGCCGCTACACGTTGAACCTGAACTCCACCACGTCGCCGTCCTTCATCACGTAGTCCTTGCCCTCCATGCGGGCCCTGCCCTTGGCGCGGGCCTCGGCGACCGAGCCGGCCTCGACGAGGTCCTCGAAGGAGATGACCTCGGCCTTGATGAAGCCCTTCTGGAAGTCGGTGTGGATGACACCGGCGGCCTCGGGGGCCGTCGCGCCCTTCTTGATCGTCCAGGCGCGGGACTCCTTGGGGCCGGCCGTCAGGTAGGTCTGCAGGCCCAGGGTGTCGAAGCCGACGTGGGCGAGCGTGGCCAGGCCCGGCTCCTCCTGGCCGACGGACTGCAGCAGCTCCAGGGCCTCCTCCTCGTCCAGCTCGGCGAGGTCCGCCTCCAGCTTGGCGTTGAGGAAGATCGCCTCGGCGGGGGCGACCAGGGTGCGCTGCTCGTTCTTGAAGTCCTCGTCGACCAGCTCGTCCTCGTCGACGTTGAAGACGTAGAGGAACGGCTTGGTGGTCAGCAGGTGCAGGTCGTGCAGCGGCTCGGCGCGCTCGCTGCCCTGGACGATGCCGTGCGCGAAGAGCGTGTCGCCCTTCTCCAGGATCTCCTTGGCCTCCTCGACGGCCTTCACCTTCGGGGCGACGTCCTTCTTGATCCGCGACTCCTTCTGCAGCCGAGGGAGGACCTTCTCGATGGTCTGGAGGTCGGCGAGGATCAGCTCGGTGTTGATCGTCTCGATGTCGCTCTTCGGCGAGACCTTGCCGTCGACGTGGACGACGTTCTCGTCCTTGAAGGCGCGGATGACCTGGCAGATGGCGTCCGACTCGCGGATGTGGGCGAGGAACTTGTTGCCCAGGCCCTCACCCTCGCTGGCGCCGCGCACGATGCCGGCGATGTCGACGAAGTCGACGGTCGCGGGCACGATCCGCTCCGACTTGAAGATCGAGGCGAGCTGGGCGAGGCGGCCGTCCGGAACGCCGACGACACCGACGTTCGGCTCGATCGTGGCGAACGGGTAGTTGGCCGCGAGCACGTCGTTCTTGGTCAGGGCGTTGAACAGGGTCGACTTGCCGACGTTCGGCAGACCGACGATTCCGATCGTGAGCGACACGTTTGCGACTTCCCGTACGTGAGAGGAGTAGGGGCCGGGGGGCCGATCCACCAGTCTACGGCGTGCGCGCGCCCGGCCCGGCGACGGATCGAGCTCGGCCAAGCTGGGCCCGACGGCGTGTCTGATGGGCTAATCGGCACATCATCAGACCTAGGTTGGTCAGGTGGAGCAAGACAGGACGCGACGCCAGCAGCACGGACCGCGACGCGGCAGGCCGCCTCTGCCGTCCCAGGCGGGAGGCGACCGCGCGGGCCCGGCAGGTCAGGCGGGAGCAGCCGCCCGGTGGGAGCGGGGAGGGGCGGGGCCGGGGGCTGGAGCGGGGCCCGAGCGGTCCGCGTCCCGGCGTGCGCCCGTGGCCCGTCCGCCCCGTCCGCCCGGTCCGCACGCCGCGCGAAGGCCGGCTCCGGCCTTACCGCTGCCACCCCTGCTCCGGCGGGCACGGGAGCTGCCCAATCCACGGCTGACCGGCCTGGGCGGCGGGCTGTTCTGCGGTGCCGCGATGTTCGCCCTCGGCTGCCTGGACCGGCTGTTGTTCGCCGGGTCGCTGACGGCGTACGGCGTGCTGTTCCTGCCGGTGTGCGTACTGACCGCGGTCTGGGTGCGGGCCGGGGACCTGCTGGTCGCGCCCGTCGTGGTGCCGATCGGGTTCGCCGTCGGGCTGCTGCCCCTGGCCGACGGCGGCGAGGGCCTCGGCGGCAGGCTGATGGGGCTGATCACCGGGCTCGCCACGCAGGCGGGGTGGCTCTACCTGGGGACGCTGATCGCCGGGGTGATCACTCTGGTGCGGCGCGTGCTGCACGTGCGCGCGGCCGGCCTCGCACGCCGGCGGCCCGTGGGGCCGCCGCGTCCGCGGGTGTGATCAGCGGGCCTCTGGACGCGAGCGGCCCGACCGGCCGGCCGCGCCCTGCTCATCGCGCCGGTCAGCCCGGCCGCCCGAGCACGGTCCCCCGCGAACCCGGCGGCCCGGATCCACCCGGGTAGGCCCTGCCGCCGGAGCACGGCCGCGGAGGACCCGGCGGCCGTCTCCGCACGGGTGCCTCCGTCGGCTTGAGCACGGCCCCGCAGCATCCGGCGGCCCGCCAGGGTCCGTCTCCCCGCGCGAGCCGTCCGGGCCATCGGCCGCCCGCTGCCCCGCCCGGTCGGTTCGGGCTGCCGCTCCTCCGGTCCGTGGTCCGGGCCGCCCGCTGCCCCGCCCGGTCCGGGCAGCCGCTCCTCCGGTCCGTCGTCCGGCCACCGGACGACGGACCGCTGTCCTCCGCTACTGCGCCTGCGCCGCCCGCATCGCCGCCCCGACGATGCCCGCGTTGTTCTGCAGCTGCGCCGGGACGATCTCCGCCCTGATGCCCTCGATGAGGGGCAGGAACTTGTGGGACTTACGGCTGACGCCGCCGCCGATGATGAACAGCTCCGGCGAGAACAGCATCTCGACGTGGGCGAGGTACTTCTGCACCCGGCGGGCCCACTGCTCCCAGCTCAGGTCCTCGTCCTCCTTGGCCTTGCTGGCCGCCCGCTTCTCCGCCTCGTGGCCCTCCAGCTCCAGGTGGCCCAGCTCGGTGTTGGGGACGAGGACCCCGTCGGCGAACACGGCGCTGCCGATGCCGGTGCCGAACGTCAGCAGAATGACCGTCCCCCTGCGGCCCCGGCCGGCGCCGAACTCCATCTCCGCGACGCCCGCCGCGTCCGCGTCGTTGACCACCGTCACCGGCAGGCCGCCCAGCCGCTCGCTGAACAGCGCCCGCGCGTCCGTGTCGATCCAGCTCTTGTCGACGTTGGCCGCCGTGCGGATGATGGCGCCGCCGGTCACCACGCCCGGGAACGTCAGTCCGACCGGGCCGTCCCAGCCGAAGTGGTCGACGACCTCCTTGACACCGTCGGCCACGCCGTCAGGCGTCGCCGGGTGCGGGGTGAGCACCTTGAAACGCTCCTGGGCCAGATCGCCCTTGTCCAGGTCCACCGGGGCACCCTTGATCCCGGACCCGCCGATGTCCACGCCGAAGATCTGCATGGCTTCACGTTACGACGTACGACGGACGGTCACGCCAGGACCCCGGCGATCGGTGCCGAGAATCCCGGGCCGTGCTCAGTCCCGAGCCGGGGCACCGGCTCCGCCGCGCTCCGCGACCAGGGCCGCCGCCTCCTCGCGCAGGTCCCGGCGGAGTTCCTTGGGCAGGGAGAAGGTGATGGACTCCTCGGCCGCCTTCACGATCTCCACGTCCTCGAAGCCGCGCTGCGCGAGCCACTCGAGAACCTGCTCGACCAGGACCTCCGGCACCGACGCGCCCGACGTCACGCCCACCGTGGAGACGCCCTCCAGCCAGGCCTCGTCGATCTCGTCGGCGAAGTCCACCAGGTACGCGGCCCGCGCGCCCGCGATCTTGGCGACCTCCACCAGCCGCTTGGAGTTGGAGGAGTTGTGGGAGCCGACCACGATCACCAGGTCCGCCTGGGCGCCCATCTGCTTGACGGCCAGCTGACGGTTCTGGGTGGCGTAGCAGATGTCGTCGCTCGGCGGCGAGAGCAGCTGCGGGAACTTCTCCTTGAGCGCGTCGACGGTCTCCATGGTCTCGTCGACGGAGAGCGTGGTCTGCGACAGCCAGACGACCTTGGAGGGGTCGCGCACCTCGACGCCCGCGACGTCCTCGGGCCCGTCGACGAGCTGGATGTGCTCGGGGGCCTCGCCGGTGGTGCCGATGACCTCCTCGTGCCCCTCGTGCCCGATCAGGAGGATGTCGTAGTCCTCATGGGCGAAGCGGACCGCCTCCTTGTGGACCTTGGTGACCAGGGGGCAGGTCGCGTCGATGGTGGCGAGCCGGCCGCGCTGGGCCTCCTCGTGGACGACGGGGGCCACGCCGTGCGCCGAGAACATGACGATGCTGCCCGGCGGCACCTCCTCCGTCCGCTCGACGAAGACGGCGCCCTTCTTCTCCAGGGTCTGCACGACGTACTTGTTGTGGACGATCTCGTGCCGGACGTAGATCGGGGCCCCGTACTGCTCCAGGGCCTTCTCGACGGCGATCACGGCGCGGTCCACACCCGCGCAGTAGCCACGGGGGGCGGCGAGCAGGACACGGCGGCCAGGCGAAGCGGTCATGGCACCCATCGTAAGGGGGTGTGCGCGGCCGGGATCACGTGCCGTCCGCCGCACCCGGGGACGGTGAGCGCGGGAGGCCGGGGAGCGCGGCAGCGGCGGACGGCGGCCCGCCCGGGGCGGCATCGCCCCGGGGAGGGCCGCCGCCCCGGTGCTGGGGTGTTGTCGGAGGCGGCGGCTACCCTCGCGGTCATGGCTGTCACCACGTCGCCCGAAACGCCCCTGCCCGTCGGCGAGGTCTCACGGATGATCGGGGGGTGGATCGACCGGCTCGGCGCCGTGTGGGTCGAGGGCCAGATCACACAGCTGTCGCGGCGGCCGGGCGCGGGCGTGGTCTTCCTGACGCTGCGCGACCCGTCGTACGACATCTCTGTCGGCGTGACCTGCTACCGCCAGGTGTTCGACGCGGTCGCCGACGTCGTCAGCGAGGGCGCCCGCGTCGTCGTGCACGCGAAGCCGGAGTGGTACGCCCCGCGCGGGCAGCTGTCGCTGCGGGCAGTGGAGATACGGCCCGTGGGCGTCGGCGAGCTGCTGGCGCGGCTGGAGCAGCTGAAGAAGTCGCTGGCGGCGGAGGGACTGTTCGCGACCGAGCGGAAGCAGGCCCTTCCGTTCCTGCCGCAGCTCATCGGCCTGGTGTGCGGCCGCGCCTCCGCGGCGGAGCGGGACGTGCTGGAGAACGCCCGGCACCGCTGGCCCGCGGTCCGCTTCGAGGTGCGCAACGTCCCGGTGCAGGGTGTGCACGCCGTTCCGCAGGTCGTCCAGGCCGTGAAGGAACTCGACGCTCACGACTACGTCGACGTCATCATCGTGGCGCGCGGCGGCGGAAGCGTGGAGGACCTGCTGCCGTTCTCCGACGAGCAGCTGGTGCGGGCCGTCGCCGCCTGCCGCACGCCGGTGGTGTCCGCGATCGGGCACGAACCGGACACCCCGCTGCTCGACTACGTCGCCGACCTGCGCGCCTCGACCCCGACCGACGCGGCGAAGAAGGTCGTCCCGGACGTCGGCGAGGAGGCCGAGCGCGTGCGGCAGCTGCGCGACCGTGCCCGCCGCTGCGTGCGGGCGCTCGTCGAGCGGGAGGAGCGCGGCCTCGCGCACGCGCTGGCCCGGCCCTCCATGGAGGACCCGCACCGCATGGTCGACGAGCGGGCGGACCACGTCGCGTCCCTGCTGGACCGTGGGCGGCGGACGCTGCGGCACCTGCTGGACCGCGCCGACTCGGAGCTGACCCACACACACGCGCGCGTGGTCGCCCTCTCCCCCGCCGCCACCCTGCGGCGCGGGTACGCCGTGCTGCAGAAGGCCGACGGGCACGTGGTCCGCGACCCGGCCGAGGTGACGGCGGACGAGACGCTGCGCGCGCGGGTCGCCGAGGGCGGGTTCTCCGTACGAGTCGATCGAACCGATACCTGAGGTGGGACGCATGACCGGCAATGTGAGCGGGACGGCCGAGGCCGGCGAGGGCCTCGGCTACGAGCAGGCGCGGGACGAGCTGATCGAGGTGGTCCGGCGCCTGGAGGCGGGCGGCACGAGCCTGGAGGAGTCCCTCGCGCTCTGGGAACGGGGCGAGGAACTGGCGAAGGTGTGCCGTCGCTGGCTGGAGGGGGCGCGGGCCCGGCTGGACGCGGCGCTGGCCGAGGAGGCGGAGCAGGACGAGGAGGGCGCCACCGGGTGACCTCCGCCCTCCGCCCGGCCGGCCCGGCCAGGGCCCGGAAGACGGCCCCGGCCGGCCCTCTGGCGGCCGCCAGAGGGCCGGCATCGGTCGGCGCCGGGTGACCGTCTGACGGCCGGCATCGCACGGGGCCCGGCCGGCGACCGCCCGGAAGACGGTCACCGGCCCCGGGGGCCCGGCATCGCGCGGGCCCGAGTGGCCGCCGGGGGCCGGCCGCGGGCGGCCCGGAAGACGGTCACCGGCCGGACCCCGGTGGCCGCCTGGGACCCAGCTGCGGGAGGGCCCGCACAGGCGGCCCGGAAAACGGCCGCCATCCGGCCCCAGGTGGCCGCCGGGGGCCGGCATCGCTCGGGGGCCCGGCCGCGGGTGGCCCGGCCAACGGCCGCCGACCGGGCCCCCGTGACCGCCTGGGACCCAACTGCGGGAGGGCCTGCACAGGCGGCCCGGAAAACGGCCGCCATCCGGCCCCAGGTGGCCGCCGGGAGCCGGCACCGGTCGGGGGTGGCCCGGCGAAGGCCGCCGACCGGACTCGGGTGGCCGCCAGGGAGCCGGCAGCGCGCGGGCCGGAGGCGGCGGCGGGAGGGCCGGCTGTGGGCGGCGCGGAAGTGGGCCGCCTGCCGGGTACGGGTGGCCGCCGGGGGCCGGCAGCGCGCGGGCCCGGGCCGTGCGCGGGGGCTCGGCGCCGCGTGGGTTCGGCGGGCGTCAGGCCGTGGGGGCGGTCACTTCATGTCCAGCGCGTCCGCCATCGTCGCCAAACGGGCGAACGACGCCGTGCCGGTCACCACCGTCGTCGAGGAGCCGGTCCTCTCCAGCACCAGGGCGTCGTAGCGGCCGCCGGTGTAGCGGGTCCAGGTGCGACCGTCGATCTTCTGGGTGGCCTTCGTCGCGTGCGCGCCCTGGCTGGCCTCGTCGATGAACTCCGAGCGGTTCCGGGTGGACTGCTCGACCGCCACGTACTGACCCTCTGGATCCTGGAAACCCAGGTGCCAGGCGTCGCCCTTGTCGCCCTGGAAGCGGACGGAGGTGGCTTTCCAGCTCGCCGGCAGACCCTCGGGCGCGGCCACCGGGTACGAGGACGCCCGGCGCGCCGTCCCCAGCTCGACGCCGTAGTCCACCCGCTTGAAATCGGGAGCGTGGTCGTCGTGCGGGATGAAGAGGTAGATGACCCCTGCCGCGATCATGATCAGGCCCAGGGAGAGAACCATGTCCCAGACCGACTTCTGCTTGCCGTTCGAACCTGCCACGCCCCTATCGTCGCAGGTGCCCCGACCGCTCATCCGTGGGGTCCCCTGCTCATTCTGCCTACTCGGCGATAGAGTCTTGGCCAAGACCCTCATCCGGCCGTCGTCGTATCAGAAAGGTGCGCTCCGATGACCGAGCATCATCACCTGCCGTCCGAGCTCGAAGTTCCCTCCGAGGCCCCCGACCGCAACATCGCCCTCGAACTGGTCCGGGTCACCGAGGCCGCGGCGATGGCCGCGGGCCGCTGGGTGGGGCGCGGCGACAAGAACGGCGCCGACGGTGCCGCGGTGCGCGCCATGCGGTCCCTCGTCTCCACCGTGTCAATGAACGGCGTCGTCGTCATCGGCGAGGGCGAGAAGGACGAGGCCCCGATGCTGTTCAACGGGGAGCGCGTCGGCGACGGCACCGGCCCCGAGGTCGACATCGCCGTCGACCCGATCGACGGCACCACGCTCACCGCGAAGGGCATGCCGAACGCGATCGCCGTGCTCGCCGCCACCGAGCGCGGCGCGATGTTCGACCCGTCCGCCGTCTTCTACATGGACAAGCTGGTCACCGGCCCCGACGCCGCCGACTTCGTCGACATCAACGCGCCCGTGTCGGTGAACATCCGCCGCGTCGCCAAGGCGAAGCGGGCCACCCCCGAGGACGTCACGGTGGTCATCCTCGACCGGCCGCGGCACGAGGGCATCATCAAGGAGATCCGGGAGACGGGCGCCCGTATCAAGCTGATCTCCGACGGCGACGTCGCCGGCTCCATCCTGGCCCTGCGCGAGGGCACCGGCATCGACCTGCTGCTCGGCGTCGGCGGCACGCCCGAGGGCATCATCTCCGCCTGCGCGGTGAAGTGCCTGGGCGGCACCATCCAGGGCAAGCTCTGGCCCAAGGACGACGAGGAGCGGCAGCGGGCGGTCGACGCCGGCCACGACCTCGACCGGGTGCTGACCACCGACGACCTGGTCTCCGGCGAGAACGTCTTCTTCGTCGCCACCGGCATCACGGACGGTGAGCTGCTGCGGGGCGTGCGCTACCGCTCGGAGACCGCCACGACCGACTCGATCGTGATGCGCTCGAAGTCCGGCACGGTCCGCCGGATCGACTCCGAGCACCGGCTGAGCAAGCTGCGGGCCTACAGCGCGATCGACTTCGACCGGGGCCTGTAGCACGGAGGCCGCGGCCACCGGGGTCTGGCCAGGTGGCCGCGGCCGGCGGCGGCCCGGCCCCGTCCCGGTGACCCGACGGCTCACGCCGTACGGCGACGGGGCGCCCCCTGTGCGGAGGGGGCGCCCCGTACGCGTGTCACGGTCCCGGCCGCACCGGGGTCGTGAAGCCGTGGGGCCGGGGTCCTGTCGTCCGGTTCATCCCGGCGTAGCGGCCTGGTCGGACGCGGACCTACCCGGCCGCGACGACCGGGCCCGTCGCACGGGTGGCCTTCTTCAGCTCCAGGTCGCGGCGCCGCCGTCGGGCCAGGACGACCCGGCGCTCGGCGGCGGTCAGGCCGCCCCAGACGCCGTACGGCTCCGGCTGCAGCAGGGCGTGCTCGCGGCACTCGACCATCACCGGGCAGCGTGCGCAGACCCGCTTCGCCGCGTCCTCGCGCGAGAGCCGGGCGGCGGTGGGTTCCTTGGACGGTGCGAAGAACAAGCCGGCCTCGTCGCGCCGGCACACCGCCTCGGTGTGCCACGGAGCGTCGTGGTCCCTGTCCCCCGCCGGCACCCGCTGGGCCGGAAGGGCAGCTACCTGCAGGGACGAATGCGGCGGTTGCAGCACGGTCTTCTCCTGACGACGGCTTCGCGAGCGAGAGACGATGCAGCAAGGCCTACCCGCTGTGCGCGCGCCTATGCACTGAGTTCCCGTCCACCGCCGCCCGGCGTCGCACGGGAGCCGCCGCCGGCACGACCGGCGCGGAACGTTTCCGTCCGCGGAGCGACCGCGCAGCCGGCCCTCGACGCCCCGGGGCCGGCGCGCAGCCGGGTCCGCCCGTACGCGGGCAGCCGGCGCACACGCCGGTCCCACAACGCGCCCGCGCCACGCCGACGCCGGTGCGGCAGGGCCCGACCCGGCGGCCGCCGAGCCGGTCCCCCAACCTCCGGGCAACGCCCGCGGCCCGACACGCACGCCACACACCACGACCCGAGCCGGCGGTGCGCATACCGGTCCCGCAGCGCGGCGCCCCGACCCGCATGAGGCGCGGCGCGCGCCGGTTCGTCAGCGCCCGAGGTGGCGGCGCGCGTGCCGGTCCACCGCGCGGTCGACCTTGCGCTGCACCCGGTCGAGGATGTCCGCGACCAGCCGGCCCCGCTTGGGCCGCGCCTCGACGTTGCCCAGCACCGCCCAGCCGTCGACGTAGACGACGGGCGCGTCGGGGTCGGCCGCGTCCAGGGTGTCCACCTCGAAGTTGCCGAGGACGCCGCCGCCGGTGCCGCGCAGCGACACGTTCTCGGGGACGCGGATCTCGACGTTGCCGAAGACCGAGACCGCCTTGATCACGACCTGCTGGTACTCGAAGAGCGCCTCGCTGAGGTCGATCTCGACGCTGCCGAAGACGGCGAACGCGTGCATCCGGCGCCCGGCGCGCCAGCGGCCCTTGCGCACGGCCGCGCTGAACACCGCGACCACGTTCTCGTCGGCCTCCGGCGGTACGGTGCCGGCCGCCGGGCGGAGCGGGACATGGCTGTACGCGGGGCCCGTGCGGGCCTGGTGGGCGGCGGGCAGGTCCTGGATGAAGACCTCCAGCTCGCCGACCGTCTTGGCGCTGAGCACCCCCTCGACGCGCTCGGCGTGCTCGTCGGCGGTCAGGCGGCCCTCGGCGAGGGCGTCGCGCAGGATGTCGGCGATGCGGTCACGGTCGGCGTCCGAGGCGCGCAGCGCGGCGGTGCGCGCTGCGGTCTGCTGGTGAAGGTCCACGGCAACAGCCTAGCGAAACGCGATAGATCGCGACTACCCCTTGGCCACCGTCCGGTGGAAAACCGGCCGGGTACACCCGGGCCGGACGGACTGAGCCTTACCTCACAGGTCCGCCCTCGACGGCAGGTTCTACGCTGGTGGACGCCCGCCGACGGAGGCGGGCCGCCGTCTGTCGAGTGAGGAATGGGCGAGATGCCGCATAGTTTCCCTTCTGTCCGCCCTGCGTTCGCGTACGCCGACCTGCTCCCCATGGGAGAGGACACCACCCCGTACCGGCTGGTGACCTCCGAGGGTGTCTCCACCTTCGAGGCCGACGGGCGGACGTTCCTGAAGGTGGAGCCGGAGGCGCTGCGCAAGCTGGCCGAAGAGGCCGTTCACGACATCCAGCACTACCTGCGCCCGGCCCACCTGGCGCAGCTGCGCCGCATCATCGACGACCCGGAGGCGAGCGCGAACGACAAGTTCGTCGCCCTGGACCTGCTGAAGAACGCGAACATCGCGGCGGCCGGTGTCCTGCCGATGTGCCAGGACACCGGCACGGCGATCGTCATGGGCAAGCGCGGCCAGAACGTGCTGACGCGGGGCGGCGACGAGGAGGCCCTGTCGCGGGGCATCTTCGACGCCTACACCAGGCTGAACCTGCGCTACTCCCAGATGGCCCCGCTGACGATGTGGGAGGAGAAGAACACCGGTTCGAACCTCCCCGCGCAGATCGAGCTGTACGCGACCGACGGCGGCGCCTACAAGTTCCTGTTCATGGCCAAGGGCGGCGGCAGCGCCAACAAGTCCTTCCTGTACCAGGAGACCAAGGCCGTCCTGAACGAGTCCTCCATGATGAAGTTCCTGGAGGAGAAGATCCGTTCGCTGGGCACGGCCGCCTGCCCGCCGTACCACCTGGCGATCGTCGTCGGCGGCACCAGCGCCGAGTTCGCCCTGAAGACCGCGAAGTACGCCTCCGCGCACTACCTGGACTCCATGCCGACCGAGGGCTCCGAGCTGGGCCACGGCTTCCGGGACAAGGAGCTGGAGGAGAAGGTCTTCGAGCTGACGCAGCGGATCGGCATCGGCGCGCAGTTCGGCGGCAAGTACTTCTGCCACGACGTGCGCGTGGTGCGCCTGCCCCGGCACGGCGCCTCCTGCCCGGTCGCGATCGCGGTGTCCTGCTCCGCCGACCGCCAGGCGCTCGCGAAGATCACCCCCGAGGGCGTCTTCCTGGAGCAGCTGGAGACCGACCCGGCCCGCTTCCTGCCGGACACGACGGACACCCAGCTCGACGAGGGCGACGTGGTGAAGATCGACCTGAACCAGCCGATGGACGCCATCCTCGCCGAGCTGACGAAGTACCCGGTGAAGACCCGGCTGTCGCTGACCGGCCCGCTGGTCGTGGCGCGCGACATCGCGCACGCGAAGATCAAGGAGCGGCTGGACCGCGGCGAGGAGATGCCGCAGTACCTCAAGGACCACCCGGTCTACTACGCGGGTCCGGCGAAGACGCCCGAGGGCTACGCCTCCGGTTCGTTCGGCCCGACGACGGCCGGCCGCATGGACTCCTACGTCGAGCAGTTCCAGGCGGCGGGCGGCTCGAAGGTGATGCTGGCCAAGGGCAACCGCAGCAAGCAGGTCACCGACGCGTGCGCGGCGCACGGCGGCTTCTACCTGGGCTCCATCGGCGGCCCGGCGGCCCGTCTCGCGCAGGACTGCATCAAGAAGGTCGATGTCGTCGAGTACGAGGAGCTCGGCATGGAGGCCGTCTGGCGGATCGAGGTCGAGGACTTCCCGGCGTTCGTCGTCGTCGACGACAAGGGCAACGACTTCTTCCAGGCTCCGGCCCAGCCGCCCACCTTCACGTCGATCCCGGTGCGGGGCCCGGGCCTGGCGTAGGGCACCTTCCCGGCCGGCGCGACGCCGGCCGGACACCGCCGTGCGGGCGGTCCCCACACCTCGTCGTGGGGGCCGCCCGCGGCCGTGCCGGGTCTGCCGCCGCGCGGCGAGGGCACCCGCATCACCGGACACGCCAGGCCGGCGGGCGGGAATTCTCCTTCCTCCCGCCGCGCTCCGACCTTCCGGAGGTACCACGACGATGACGACTGACGACGAGCGGCGCTACCGCGTCGAGCACGACTCCATGGGCGAGGTGCGCGTCCCGGCGAAGGCCAAGTGGCGGGCCCAGACGCAGCGGGCCGTGGAGAACTTCCCCGTGTCGGGGCAGCGCCTGGAGCGGGCGCACATCGAGGCGCTCGCGCGGATCAAGGGCGCCGCCGCCCGGGTGAACGCGCGGCTGGGCGTGCTGGACAAGGACGTCGCCGAGGCGATCCAGGAGGCGGCCGAGGAGGTCGCCGAGGGCCGGTGGGACGACCACTTCCCCGTCGACGTGTTCCAGACCGGGTCCGGGACGTCGTCCAACATGAACGCCAACGAGGTCATCGCGACCCTGGCCGGCGAGCGGCTCGGCCGGGACGTCCACCCCAACGACCACGTCAACGCCTCGCAGTCGTCCAACGACGTCTTCCCGTCGTCCATCCACATCGCCGCCACCGCCGCCGTCGACCGGGAGCTGATCCCCGCCCTGGACCACCTGGCACGGTCCCTGAGCCGCAAGGCGGAGGAGTTCGCCGACGTGGTCAAGTCCGGGCGGACGCACCTGATGGACGCCACACCCGTGACCCTGGGCCAGGAGTTCGGCGGGTACGCCGCCCAGGTGCGGTACGGCGTCGAGCGGCTGACCGCCTCCCTGCCGCGCCTGGCCGAGCTGCCGCTGGGCGGCACGGCCGTCGGCACCGGCATCAACACCCCGCCCGGCTTCTCCGCCGCCGTCATCGAGGAGGTCGCGCGCGCCACCGGGCTGCCGCTGACCGAGGCCCGCGACCACTTCGAGGCGCAGGGCGCGCGGGACGGCATCGTCGAGACCAGTGGGCAGCTGCGGACCATCGCCGTCGGCCTCACCAAGATCGCCAACGATCTGCGGTGGATGTCGTCCGGCCCGCGCACCGGCCTGTCCGAGATCGCCCTGCCCGACCTGCAGCCGGGGTCCTCGATCATGCCCGGCAAGGTCAACCCGGTCGTCCCCGAGGCCGTGCTGATGGTGTGCGCCCAGGTCGTCGGCAACGACGCCACCGTTGCCACCGCCGGCGCCTCGGGCAACTTCGAGCTCAACGTGATGCTGCCGGTCATCGCCAAGAACGTCCTGGAGTCGATCCGGCTGCTCGCCAACGTCTCCCGGCTGCTGGCCGACCGGACCGTCGACGGCATCACCGCGCACCGCGAACGGGCGCGGGAGTACGCCGAGTCCTCGCCCTCCATCGTCACCCCGCTGAACAGGTACATCGGGTACGAGGAGGCCGCGAAGGTGGCCAAGAGGGCACTGGCCGAGCAGAAGACGATCCGTCAGGTCGTGCTGGAGAGCGGGTACGTGGACCGCGGCGACCTCACGGAGGAGCAGCTCGACCAGGCGCTGGACGTCCTGCGGATGACGCGGCCGTGAACCCGCCGTCCCCGGGCGTGAAGCCCGGGGCGTGCCGCAGCGACGTGTGCCTGGGGCACCTAGTATCTGTTCATGGCGGAGGACGGAGCGGTGGAAGACGTGAAGGCGGGCGGTGCGACGGCCCACTGGGCCCCTGGAAGTCAGATTCTGTGGCGGTACCGGGAGAACGGCGGGACGGGCTTCCACATCGCCCGGCCCGTCACCGTCGTGCGTGACGACCCCGGTCTGCTCGCCGTCTGGATGGCGCCCGGGACCGAGTGCGTCAAGCCCGTGCTCGCCGACGGCACGCCCGTCCACCTGGAGCCGCTCGCGTCGCGGTACACCAGACCCCGGACGGTGCAGCGGGACCGCTGGTTCGGCACGGGGGTGCTGAAGCTGGCGCGGCCCGGTGAGCCCTGGTCGGTGTGGCTGTTCTGGGAGCCGGGCTGGCGGTTCAAGAACTGGTACGTGAACCTGGAGGAGCCGCTCGCCCGGTGGGCGGGCGGGGTGGACTCCGAGGATCATTTCCTGGACATCTCCGTGCATCCGGACCGCAGTTGGCACTGGCGGGACGAGGACGAGTTCGCGCAGGCCCAGCGCGACGGCCTGATGGACGCCGGCCTGGCCGAGCGGGTGCGCGCGGCGGGCCGGTCCGCGGTGGAGGCGATCACCGCCTGGGGCCCGCCGTTCTCGGACGGCTGGCAGCACTGGCGCCCCGATCCGTCCTGGTCGGTACCGTCGTTGCCGGAGGACTGGGACCGTACGCCGGCGCACGTGTCCCCGTGAGACCCTTGAAGCACCCCCGGGCGGCAAACGTAGGATCGTCCTCCGCAACAATGGGCAAGGGCGGTGCGCAGCACGGTCGTTGAGAACGGCCTTTCCACCACAGCACGGAGTCCGACCGGACGTCACCGAGGGGCGGCAGGACGTGAGCGAGGGGTACGACGGCAACACCCGTGCGGGCCGTGGACGGTTCGCCGGCGGCGCAGGACCAACCTCTGACCCCGCCGAGAATCCGTTCCTGGGGCAGGTATTGCGGGTATCGGGTCTTCGGCGGGACGAACTGCGCGCCCGGCGCGCGGCCCCGGACGGATGGATGCGACACGCGTGACGGAGCAGCCGATCTCCTTCGAGCGCCCCCAGCCGGGCGCCGACCCCGCGGACGGCCGCGGGGCGCTCCTGCGCACCTCCGAGGACCTTCGCGCGCCCGGCTCCTCCCCCGGCCCGGCTTTACCGGTGCAGCCCGGCGCCGCCGAGCCGCCCTCCGGCCCGCGCGCGACGCCGGCGTGCGGCCGCGACGCGGAGCCGGCGTCCTCCGGCGGGTCCGCGGCGGCCCAGGCGGGCACGTCCACCGGCCCCGGGGCGCCCCCGGCCTCCGGTGAGGGCCCGGAACACGCCCAGCCCGTGACCGCCGAGCCGGACGCCCACCGGCCGCGGCCCGCCGACGCCGTGCCGGAGCAGCCGGGCGCGGCACCTCAGCGGCCCGGCGGGGAACGGCGCACGGGGCAGCGGCTCCCGGGCAACGGCCCGATGCCGATGCGCCGGGACGGCGACCGGCTGCGGTTCGTGGGGGCGGCCACCCGGCGCATCGCCCGCGGCATGGACCTCGACGAGATCGTCATGGGTCTGTGCCGGGCCACCGTGCCGACCTTCTCCGACGCCATCCTCGTCTACCTGCGCGAACCGCTGCCGGTGGGCGACGAGCGGCCCGTCGGCCCGCTCGTGCTGCGGCTGCGCCGCACCGACCGCATACCGGCGGACCGCGACAGCGAGAACGGGTTCATGCCCGCGCCGCAGCCGGAGCAGCCCGCCGAGCTGTCGGCGGTCATCAACGAGCTGTGCGAGGTACGGCCCGGCAGCGCGCTCGGCGAGGTGCTGCGGGGTGTGCGGCCGGTGTTCACGGAGACGCCGTCCGCCCGTGCCGCGCTGAGCGAACTGCTCGGCGACGACACCGACCTGGCGGTCCCCGGCGGGCAGCGCGCCGTTCTGGCCCCGCTGCGCGGCCGGCGCCGTGTCATCGGCGCCGCGCTGTTCCTGCGCCGTCCCGACCGCCCCGCGTTCGAGCAGGACGACCTGCTGGTCGCCGCCCAGCTCGCCACGCACAGCGCGCTCGGCGTCGACAAGGCGGTGCTGTACGGGCGCGAGGCGTACATCGCCGACGAGCTGCAGCGCACCATGCTGCCGGAGACGCTGCCCCGTCCGACGGGCGTGCGGCTGGCGTCCCGCTACCTGCCCGCCGCCGAGACCGCGCGGGTGGGCGGCGACTGGTACGACGCCATCCCGCTGCCGGGCAGCCGGGTCGCCCTCGTCGTCGGCGACGTCATGGGCCACTCCATGACGTCGGCGGCGATCATGGGTCAGCTGCGCACCACCGCGCAGACGCTGGCCGGCCTCGACCTGCCGCCGCAGGAGGTGCTGCACCACCTCGACGAGCAGGCGCAGCGCCTGGGCACCGACCGCATGGCGACCTGCCTGTACGCCGTCTACGACCCGGTCGCGCACCGCATCACCATCGCCAACGCGGGCCATCCGCCGCCCGTCCTGCTGCATCTGGGCGGCCGGGCGGAGGTGCTGCGGGTGCCGGCGGGCGCGCCGATCGGCGTCGGCGGTGTGGACTTCGAGGCGGTGGAGCTGGACGCCCCGGCCGGTGCCACGCTGCTGCTGTACACCGACGGCCTGGTGGAGTCGCGCCTGCGGGACGTGTGGACCGGCATCGAGCAGCTGCGCGAGAAGCTGTCCGCGACCGCGCAGCTGACCGGGCCGGACCACGCGCCGCCGCTCGAGGCACTGTGCGACGAGGTGCTCGACATGCTCGGCCCGGGCGACCGGGACGACGACATCGCGCTGCTCGCCGCCCGCTTCGACGGGATCGCGCCGAGCGACGTGGCGTACTGGTTCCTGGAGCCGGAGGACTCCGCCCCCGGCCGGGCCCGCCGGCTGGTCCGCCGGGCACTGGCCCGCTGGGGTCTGGAGGAGCTGACCGACTCCGTGGAGCTGCTGGTCAGCGAGGTCGTCACCAACGCCGTCCGGTACGCGTCCCGCCCGGTCACCCTGCGCCTGCTGCGCACCGACGTGCTGCGCTGCGAGGTGGGCGACGACGTGCCGCAGCTGCCGAGGCTGCGGCAGGCCCGGGCCACCGACGAGGGCGGCCGCGGCCTGTACCTGGTGAACCGGCTGGCCCGGCGCTGGGGCGCGACCCGGCTGAGCACGGGGAAGGTGGTCTGGTTCGAGCTGAACCGGGGCTGAGCCCGGTCGGCCGGATCACCTCGCCCCGGGTCGCCCAAGGGCACCGCGGCGAAGGGCCGGCCGGATCCGAACGGCGGACCCGAAGGCCCCGCGGTGCGCCGGCTTACCCGGGCCCGCCGCCCCGTCGGCCGACGTGGCCCCGCCGCCTTCCGGCGACGGCGACGGCCCGTCAGGTCCCGGACTCGCCGGCTCCGGTTTCGCGGACGGATCAGGGGCGCCCGCGTGCCGCCGGGCGCCCCTGGTCCGCCGACGCCTACTGGCTTTCCGGGAACAGCGGGTTGCGGGGGGTGAAGCCGCCCGTGGGTTCCCTGGTCGTCGCCGACGACGAGGGCGTCTGCGACGGCGTCTGGCTGGGGGTTCCCGAGGGCGTCTCGGACGGCGTCTCGCTCGGCGGCTCCGACGGCGTCTCGGAGGGCGTCCGGCTGGGGGTTTCCGACGGGGTCCCGGACGGCGTCCGCGACGGCGTCCTCGAGGGCGTCTCGGGCCGGACGGCCGCGCCCTGCGTGGTCCGCAGGTCGAACGTCGCCCGGCCGGTCACGCCGAAGGTGTACGCCGCCCATATCTGCGCCGGATACCCGCCGCCGTTGATGCGGCCGCTGCCCGGGACCTGGCCCGTGGCGCCCTTCAGGGTCACCTGCGCGTGGGTCTTCGCGTCCTCTCCGAACAGGCCGACCGAGGTGACCAGGTCCGGGGTGTAGCCGCTGAACCAGGCCGACTTGTCGTTGTCCGACGTACCCGTCTTGCCCGCGACCTGCTGGCCGTCGCGCAGCGGGTTGTCGCGCACCGACGTGCGGGCCGTGCCGTCGTCGACCACACCGGTCAGCACGGAGGTCACCGTGTCGGCGGCCTCCCGGCTGATCACCTGGTCGCCGACCGGGTTCGGCATCCTGACCGTGCGGTTCCTCTGTTCGGCCGTCCTGACGACGCTCGGGGTGACCTTCCTGCCGTGGTGGTCGAAGGTGGCGTACACGCCGGCCATCTCCAGCGGGCTGGCCCCCATGGAGCCCAGGGTCTGGGCGGGCACGGCCTGCATGTCCTCGGTGTCCATGCCGAGCTTGCCGGCGGTGCTCATCACCTTGTCCATGCCCACGTCGACGCCCATCTGCGCGAACACCGAGTTGACGGACTTGTTCATCGCCGTCTGGACGGTGATGGGCCCGTAGCCGGCCTCGTCCTCGTTCGGCGGGGCGAAGCCGACCCTGGTGCCGTGGTCGACGACCTGGCGGCGGTTCGTGCCGTCGTAGACGGTGTCCGCGCTGATCGGCTGCCCGGCCTGCGTCGTGGAACCCTCCTCCAGCGCGGCGGCGAGGATGACCGGCTTGAACGTCGACGCGGGCTGGTAGTCCCGGCGGGTGGCGTTGCTGACGTAGTGCTTGAAGTAGTCCTGACCGCCGTACAGGGCGACGACGTGCCCGGTCTCCGGGTCGACGGACACCGCGCCGGCCTGGACGTCGGCGTCGACGCCGCGCGCCTTCGGGTCCAGCTTGCGGGTCAGCTGCGTGGTGACCGCCTTCTCCAGCGCGGCCTGCTTCTTCTTGTCGATGTTCAGGGTGATGGTCCACCCGCGGTCCACGACCTCGGCCTCGGCCTGGGCCTGGGTGATGCCCTGCTCCTTCATCAGCTGCCGCTCGAGCTGCTGGTTGGCGAGCCGGACCAGGTAGCCCTTCTGCCCCTCCTCGCCCGGCGTGCCCCTGGGCGGCTGCGGCACGGGGAACCGCATGGCCCGCCGCGCGGAGGGGTCGAGCCAGTGCTGCTCGACCATGTTGTCCAGGACGTAGTTCCAGCGCTGCTGCACCAGCCGCTTGCCGGTCTCGCTCGCCACGGCCCAGTCGTACTGGCTCGGCGCCTGCAGCAGGGCCGCCAGGTAGGCGCCCTGTTCGACCGTCAGGTCCTCGGCGTCGACGCGGTAGTACGCCTGTGCGGCGGCCTGGACGCCGTAGGCGCCGCGTCCGTAGTAGCTGGTGTTGATGTAACCGGCGAGGATGTCCTCCTTGGACATCTGGCGGTCCACCTTGAGGGAGATGACCATCTCCTTCAGCTTGCGGGTGACCGTCTGGTCCTGGTTGAGGTAGTAGTTCTTGACGTACTGCTGGGTGATCGTCGAACCGCCCTGCATGCCCTTGCCGGTCAGCGTGTTCAGCAGACCGCGGGCGGTGCCCTTCAGGTCGACGCCGGAGTCGGTGTAGAAGGTCTTGTTCTCCGCCGCGACGAAGGTGCGCTGGACCTTCTTGGGCACCTTGGCCAGGTCCACGCTCTCGCGGTTGACGGTGCCGACCCGGGCCATGATCGTGCCGTCGCCGTACTTGTAGACGTTGCTCTGCTGGCGGGCGGCGGCCTTGCCCTGGGGGACGTCCACCACGAGGTACAGGACGACGAACGCGCCGACCCCGAGCAGGCACACGCCGAGGAAGGTGCCGAGGATCCGCTTCCAGGTGAGCAGGCGTCCTATGCCGCTGCCGCCGGTCTTGCCGGCCGCTCGCGCCGAGCGGCGCCTGGGCGCCGCGCGGTGCCCACCGCGCTGTCGCGCTCGTCTGTCTTCCGCTCGTCCCATCGGTCCCTCTGCTCCGCTTCCTTCTCGGTCGTCCTTCTCGGTCGTCACACCGGTGCGTGGTTCGGATCAGCTCTGAAAGCTAACACCGCCCTCTGTGACAAAGGGCGGCCGATCCCCTCTTTTACGGACGTGAGAATCAGCACCCACCCCAAGGGACGGACGTGCCAGGGCTGTTGGGGGTTGCCCCGGCGGGATAAAGTGCTAGCACTTTGCTAGCATTCGGCCATGGCCTCCGCCCCGCGCCGGTGACACGGCGCACGACCACGAGGAGAACGGCGGACCACCATGCCCGCACACGACGCCGCACCCACCGCCGGCGCGCCCGACCTGCCCGAGATGCCCGCCCCGCGGGTGCGGGAGTTCCCCGCGCGCAGCACCGGCGGCGGATTCGCGCTGCCGCTCGGGCTGCTGGGACTGCTGCTCGCGGCGGCGCCGCTCACCGGCGCCACGACCGTCGACGCGACCGGCGTCCAGGTCGCGCCGACCCTGCCGGGCGCGCTGACCGGCCTCGCGGCGTTCCTCGTGGTGCTGTGCGGGGACCGGGCGCCGCAGCCGGTGCTGAACACCGGAACGCTCCAGTGACGAACGCTTCCGGGGGGCCGGCCCCCGAGCGGCGGCCGCAGCGGCGCAAACAGGTGCTGCTGCGGCTGGACCCGTCGGTGTACGAGGCGCTCGCCCGGTGGGCGTCGGACGAACTGCGGTCGGCCAACGCCCAGATCGAGTTCCTGCTGCGGCGCGCCCTCGCGGAGGCGGGCCGGCTTCCCGGGGAGGCCGGCCCCCTCCCCCGCCGGGGCCGGCCGCCGCGCGGCGGGACCGGGACGCCGCCCCCCGGGTCCGGCGGTCCGTCCACCCCGCCGCCCGGCCCGACGCACGGCGGCCCGTCCGCTCCCCGGTAGCAGAACTGTGACAATCGGCCCCGACCTGGTCGCTCCCACCGGCTGCCACGGTCGCGCCACCCGACGTATACATTCCGCGTATACACCGTGTGTAGAGTGCCGCCATGTCCATCGGTCACACCCTTCTGGGACTCCTGGAGTCCGGGCCCCGCCACGGCTACGACCTCAAGCGGGCCTTCGACGACAAGTTCGGTCACGACCGGCCGCTGCACTACGGCCAGGTCTACTCGACGATGTCCCGTCTGCTGAGGCACGGGCTCGTCGAAGTCGACGGCATCGAGGCGGGCGACGGCCCCGAACGCAAGCGCTACGCCATCACCGAGGCCGGCATCACGGACGTCGAGCGCTGGCTGGCCACGCCCGAGAAGCCCGAGCCGTACCTCCAGTCGACGCTCTACACCAAGGTCGTGCTCGCGCTGCTGACCCACCGCGACGCCGCCGACATCCTGGACACCCAGCGCGCCGAACACCTGCGCGGCATGCGGATCCTGACGGACCGCAAGCGCCGGGGCGACCTGGCGGACCAGCTCATCTGCGACCACGCCCTGTTCCACCTCGAAGCCGACCTGCGGTGGCTGGAGCTGACCGCGGCGCGCCTGGACAAGCTGCGCGCGGCGGTGACCGCATGACGCGCACGTCCGCTCCCGCCGGCTCCCTGCTGGCGGCGGAGAACCTGCACAAGGCCTACGGCCCGACCACCGCGCTCGCCGGCGCCGACTTCTCCATCCACCCCGGGGAGGTCGTCGCCGTCATGGGACCCTCCGGCTCCGGCAAGTCGACCCTGCTGCACTGCCTCGCCGGCATCGTGACCCCCGACTCGGGCACGATCACCTTCGACGGGCGGGAAGTGTCGGCGATGACCGACGCCCGGCGCAGCGCGCTGCGCCGCTCGGAGTTCGGCTTCGTGTTCCAGTTCGGCCAGCTCGTGCCTGAGCTGACCTGCGTGGAGAACGTGGCCCTGCCGCTGCGGCTGAACGGCACCCCGCGCAAGGAGGCCGAACGGACCGCACTGGCCTGGATGGAGCGGCTGGAGGTCGACGACCTGCGCAGGAAACGGCCCGGCGAGGTGTCCGGCGGCCAGGGACAGCGGGTCGCCGTCGCCCGCGCCCTGGTCACCGGCCCGCGGGTGCTGTTCGCCGACGAGCCGACCGGTGCCCTGGACTCCCTCAACGGCGAGCGGGTGATGGAACTGCTCACCGAGGCGGCGCGGACCGCCAACGCCGCCGTCGTCCTCGTCACGCACGAGGCGCGGGTGGCCGCCTACTCCGACCGCGAGATCGTCGTACGGGACGGCAGGTCGCGGGACATGGAGCGGATCGTATGAGGACGCGCCAGTGGGCCCGGGACCTGGGCATGGGCGTCCGCTTCGCCCTGGCCGGCGGGCGGGAGGGCTGGGTACGGGCGGTGCTCACGGCCGTGGGCGTCGGCCTGGGCGTGGCGCTGCTGCTGCTCACCACCGCGCTCCCCGGCGCCCTGTCGGCCCGCCACGACCGCGAACAGGCACGCCAGAACTACACCTACGGGCCGACCGACAAGCCCAGGGCCGACGACACCCTCGTCATGGCCGACAGTGACACCGAGTACCACGACCGTGAGGTGCGGGGCAGGCTGGTCGAACCGGAGGGCCCCCGGGCCCCGGTCGTCCCGGGCCTGACGCGGTACCCGGCACCCGGCGAGATGGTCGTCTCCCCGGCGCTGGGAAGGCTGCTGGATTCCCCCGGCGGCGCGCGGCTGAGGGAACGCCTGCCGTACCGGATCGTCGGCACGATCGGCGAGAACGGTCTCGTCGGCTCCCAGGAACTGGCCTACTACGCGGGTGCCGAGGGGCTCGCCTCGAAGATCAACGGCTGGCAGGTGGGCCGCATCGACGCCTTCGGCAGCCCGGACAGCGGCCCGGACCATACCGATCCGGTGCTGCTCCTGCTGACCCTGGTGGTGTTCGTGGTGCTGCTGATGCCGGTCGCCGTGTTCGTCGCCACGGCGGTCCGGTTCGGCGGCGAGCGCCGGGACCGGCGGCTCGCGGCACTGCGGCTGGTGGGCTCCGACGGCCGGATGACCCGGCGGATCGCGGCCGGTGAGGCGCTCGCCGGCGCATTGCTGGGCCTGCTCGTGGGCGCGGTCTTCTTCCTGGCCGGACGCCGGCTCGCGGGCTCCGTCGAGGTGTTCGGCGTGAGCGTGTGGCCGAGCTATCTGAACCCTTCGCCCCTCCTCGCGGTCCTGGTCGCGCTCCTGGTGCCCGCGGCGGCGGTACTGGTCACCCTGTTCGCACTGCGCCACGTGGTCATCGAACCGCTGGGTGTGGTCCGCACGGCGAAGCCGTCACGACGGCGGCTGTGGTGGCGGCTGCTGCTGCCGGCCGCCGGGCTGGGCCTGCTCTACCCGATGGTCGGGCAGGGCCGGGCCCACGGTGACTTCAACCAGTACCTGGTGACCGGCGGCGTCCTGCTGCTGCTGGTCGGCGTCACCGCGCTGCTGCCGTGGGTCGTCGAGGCGGTCGTCGCCCGGCTCGGCTCCGGCAGCGTCTCCTGGCAGCTCGCCGTCCGCAGGCTGCAGGTGAGCAGCGGCACGGCGGCCCGCCTGGTCAACGGCATAGCGGTGGCGGTGGCCGGCGCGATCGCCCTGCAGATGCTGTTCGCCGGGGTGGAGAGCGACTACACCGAGCCCACGGCCTACGACCTGACCCGGGCCCAGGTGCAGGTGTCCCTGTCCCAGGGCCTGCCGGCGGACGGGACGGCCGCCGCCTTCGCGGCGACGCCGGGCGTCCGTCACGCCACCGTCCTGTCCGAGGGCTACGTCGGTGACCGGCCCGCCGCGAACGGCGCCGACGACGAGTCCCGGGTGGTGGTCCAGACGACCATCGGCGACTGCGCGGCCCTCAGGGAGGTGGCCGCCCTGCCGTCGTGCCGCGACGGTGACGCCTTCTTCGTCCAGCAGGCCGATGACCCGGCCACGGCGAAGCTCGCCAGGCCGGGCCGCCGGCTCTGGTTCGACCTCTCCCCCGGCTCCGGCAGCGGCCCCGCACCGCGCTGGACGGTCCCGGCGAACCTGCGCCGGGTGCGGCCGGTCGAGGACCCCTCGGGCGGCCGGCACACCGGCTTCCTGGCCACACCCGCCGCGCTGCCCGACGGGGCGCCGGCCGCCGCACGCGGCAACGTCTGGCTGCGACTGGACGACTCGGTCCCCGACGTGAGGGAGAACGTCAGGGACACGGCGGCGAGGGTGGACCCGCTGGCCAGGGTCGCGGTGTTGACGCAGACCACCCAGTCGGACCAGTTCACCTCCCTCCGCACCGGCCTGTTCGTCGGGGCCTCCTGCGTCCTCGCCCTGATCGGCGCGAGCCTGCTGGTGTCGCAGCTGGAGCAGCTGCGCGAGCGCAGGAAACTGCTCTCCTGCCTGGTCGCCTTCGGCACCCGGCGGCGCACCCTGGGCCTTTCGGTGCTGTGGCAGACGGCCGTCCCGATCGCCCTCGGTCTGCTGCTGGCGTCGGCGGTGGGGATGACGCTGGGCGCGGTGCTGCTGAGGATGACGGACACCTCGGTGCGGGTGGACTGGGCCGGGGTGCTGTCGATGACCGGCATCGGCGCGGCTGTCGTCCTGGCGGTGACGCTGCTGAGCCTGCCGCCGCTGCTGCGCCTGATGCGCCCGGACGGTCTGCGGACGGAGTGACGGCCCGGGGCCCGCGCGCACGGCCTCACGACCGCGTACGGCCCCCGACCGGGGGTGGCGGCACCCGTGCCGGGGTGCCGTCCGCCGCGGGCCGGCGCGCTGGTACGGGTGCGCCGTGAGGGGTACGGGTTCCGCGCCGGTGCCCCCGGCCCCCACCCGGCCGGCGGGAGGCACCGGGCACCCCCACCGGCGTCGTCAGTCCGCGCCCTGCAGCACCCGGACCGGCAGCGGCCGCAGCGCCTCCCGCAGCGCGCCCGCCAGCTCCCGGTACTCGGCGCCCCGGGCCGCGCCGCCGCGCATGGCGAGGGCGACCCGCCGGGACGGGGCGGGTTCGGCGAAGTAGCCGGTCAGCAGCTGGTTGCTGCGGGAGGTCTCGACCTTCAGGGCGGTGCGCGGCAGCAGCGTCACCCCGAGACCGCCGGCGACGAGCTGCACCAGCGTGGACAGGCCCGCGGCGGTCGTGGTGACCGGCGCGTTCTCGCGTCCGGCCTCGCGGCAGATGTCGAGGGCCTGGTCGCGCAGACAGTGGCCCTCGTCGAGAAGCAGCAGATGGAGCTCCCGCAGCGCCTCCCGGGGTATCCCCGCACGGCCGCCGAGCTCGTGGCCGAGCGGGGTGACCAGGACGAAGTCCTCGTCGAACAGGGGCAGTTCGACGACACCCGGCACCCCGAGGGGCACGGCGAGCAGCAGCAGGTCCAGGCGTCCGGCGCCCAGCCCCTCCAGCAGGCTGCCCGTCTGCTCCTCGTGGACCTGCAGATCGAGGTGCGGGTACCGTTCGTGCACCAGGCGCAGCACCGTGGGCAGCAGATACGGCGCGACGGTGGGGATGACGCCGAGCCGGAGCACCCCGGTGAAGGGCGCCCGGACGGCCTCGGCCTCCTCCAGCAGCGCCCCGACCTCCGCGAGCACCGCCTTGGTCCGGACGGCGAGCCGCTCCCCGGCGGGTGAGAGCAGGACCTTGCGCGTCGTACGCTCCAACAGGGTGACACCGAGTGCCTCCTCCAGCGCCGAGACCGCGCCGGAGAGCGCCGGCTGGCTCATCCCGATCGCGGCGGCGGCGTCCCGGAAGTGCAGGTGCTCGGCGACCGCGGCGAAAGCGCGCAGCTGAGCGAGGCTCGGCTGCCTCTTTCTACCACTCACTAATAGCTACCTCCGATCAACACGACCGAGTGTAGCTATTTCCGTAATCAATGCACCCTGTGCCAACATCATCTGTGTCCAACCCATGGGAAACACCCGCAAAACAGGTGTTTCCTCGCTGCAAGGAGAGCGCGTGCTCACTGTCGGTGACAAGTTCCCCGAGTTCGAACTGTCCGCCTGCGTCTCGCTGGAGAAGGGCAAGGAGTTCGAAACGATCGACCACAAGACCTACGAGGGCAAGTGGAAGGTCATCTTCGCCTGGCCCAAGGACTTCACCTTCGTGTGCCCGACCGAGATCGCCGCCTTCGGCAAGCTGAACGACGAGTTCGCCGACCGTGACGCCCAGGTCCTCGGCTTCTCCGGCGACTCCGAGTTCGTGCACCACGCCTGGCGCAAGGACCACGACGACCTGCGCGACCTGCCGTTCCCGATGATGGCCGACTCCAAGCACGAGCTGATGCGCCAGCTGGGCATCGAGGACGAGGACGGCTTCGCCAAGCGTGCCGTCTTCATCGTCGACCAGAACAACGAGATCCAGTTCACCATGGTGACCGCGGGCTCCGTCGGCCGTAACCCGAAGGAGGTCCTGCGGGTCCTGGACGCGCTGCAGACCGACGAGCTCTGCCCCTGCAACTGGAGCAAGGGCGACGAGACGCTCGACCCGGTCGCGCTGCTGGCTGGTGAGTGACCATGTCGCTCGACTCCCTGAAGTCCGCCGTACCGGACTACGCCAAGGACCTGAAGCTCAACCTGGGCTCGGTCATCGGCAACTCCGACCTGCCCGCGCAGCAGCTGTGGGGCACCGTGCTGGCGACGGCGATCGCCGCGCGCTCGCCGATCGTCCTGCGTGAGCTGGAGCCCGAGGCGAAGGCGAACCTCACGCCGGAGGCGTACACCGCGGCCAAGGCCGCGGCCGCCGTCATGGCGATGAACAACGTCTTCTACCGCACCCGGCACCTGCTGTCGGACCACGAGTACGGCACCCTGCGCGCCGGCCTGCGGATGAACGTCATCGGCAACCCCGGCGTCGACAAGGTCGACTTCGAGCTGTGGTCGTTCGCGGTGTCCGCCATCAACGGCTGCGGCATGTGCCTCGACTCGCACGAGCAGGTCCTGCGCAAGGCGGGCCTGGACCGCGAGGTCATCCAGGAGGCCTTCAAGATCGCCGCGGTGATCCAGGCGGTCGCCACGACCCTGGACGCGGAAGCGGTGCTGTCGGAGTAGTCCGCGCAGCACACGTCGTCAGCGGTCAGGGGTCCGGGCAGGTCCGGGCCCCTGACCGGGCGAGGCCCCCGCCCACCGGCACGGTGGGCGGGGGCCTCACTGCTGTGTCCAGTTCCCGCGCGGGGGCCCGCTCGGCCCTGTCCGCCGCGGGGAGGCCGGTCAGCCGGCCGGGCCGGGGCGATCGGTGCCGGGGCCGGTGTCGGTCTCGGGGCGATCGGCGCCCGTCGCGGGGCGGTCGGCGCTCGTCGCGGGGCGGTCGGCGCTCGTCGCGGGGCGGTCGGCGCCCGGACCGCCGGGGGCCTCCGGGCCGGCGCCCGCCTCGGTCTGGCCGACGGCCGCGGTGGCGACCGCGGCGGCCTCCGCGGGCGAGGCGTGCCGGCGCGCCCGTTCCAGGGAGTAGGCCCGCAGATAGACCACGACCGTGTTCGTCACCGCCACCAGCGGCACCGCGACCACGGCGCCGCCGATCCCGGCCACCGTCCCGCCCGCCGCCACCGACAGGACCACCGCCAGGGGATGCACCCGCACCGCGCGGCCCAGGATGAACGGCTGCAGCACGTGACCCTCGATCTGCTGCACCGCGAGGACGACCACCAGCACCAAGACCGCGGTGAACACACCCTGGGTGACCAGCGCGACCACCACCGCGAGCGCGCCGGAGACGACCGCGCCCACCAGCGGGATGAAGGCGAACAGGAAGATGAACACGGCCAGCGGCACGGCCATCGGCACGTTCAGGAAGTAGATGCCCAGGCCGATGAAGATGGCGTCGATCAGGGCCACGATCACCGTGCCCCGGACGTAGGCGGTCAGCGTCCGCCAGGCCCGCGGGCCCGCCCCGGCCACGCCGGGACGCGCCGCCGCCGGCACCAGCCTCAGCGTCCACTCCCAGATCCGCCGTCCGTCGTACAGCAGGAACAGCGTCGAGAACATCGTCAGCAGGATGCCGGTGAGCGCCTCCACGACGACCGTCACACCTTCGAGGCCGGCCGAGGTGATCTGGTCCGTGTTCGCGCCGATCGCCTCGCGCAGGTTCTGGGCGATCTGGTTGATCTGCTTGTCGGTGACGTGGAAGGGGCTGTTCAGCAGCCACTTGCGCAGCTCGTCGATGCCGTTCTGGACCTGGCTGGAGAGGTTGTCGATGTTCTCCATGATCTGCCAGGTGACGAACCACCCCATCAGTCCGATGATCACGAAGCCGAGGACCGCGGCGAGCGCGGTGGCGAGCCCGCGCGGCAGCCCGTGCCGGCGCAGCCGCGCCACCGTCGGCTGCAGCAGCGCGGTGATCAGCAGGGCCGCCACGAAGGCCAGCACGATCAGGCGGACGGTGCTGATCACTTGCATCAGCACCCAGAGCGTCCCCGCGAGCACCAGCAGGCGCCAGCCGGCCTCCGCCGCCACCCGCACGCCCCACGGCACCGCCTGGGCCGGGTCCGGGCGGGCCGGGACGACGGTCACATGATCGGGGAGGGCCACGCCCTCGGCGGACGGCTCCGGCTCGGCCCCGGTCCGTTCCTGCTCCACCTCGGCGCGGCGTTCGTCCAACCGCTCACCCATCTCGGTGAGCCCGGCGCCGATGCGGCCGAGCCACCGTGGCACTCGCGACATGATCCGTCCTCTTCCCCCGTCTGTCCCCACCACTCCCCCTGAAGCCGTCCCGTCCGACGGTACATGCCGGCAGCCCCTCCCCCCAGTAGGGCGGGGAAGGGGCTGCGCGCGGAAGTGAGCGGGGCCGCCGGAGCGGACGCCCCGAGGGCTCGGCGGCACCGGTGGGGCGCCGCCGGGCGGATCCGGAGCTGCGGTCCCGAGCCCTCAGTACCAGTGGTTCGCCTGCCAGAAGGACCATGCCTCGCACGGGCTGCCGTAGCGGCTGTCCATGTAGTTGAGGCCCCACTTGATCTGCGTGGCCGGGTTGCTGCGCCAGTCGGAGCCGGCGGACTCCATCTTGGAGCCGGGCAGAGCCTGGAAGAGACCGTAGGCGCCGGAGGACGCGTTGACCGCCCGGTAGTTCCAGCTGGACTCGTGGTCCACGATGTTGCTGAAGCACTGGAACTGGCCGCCCGGCACCATCTGCCGCGCCATCGCCTGGATCTGCGCGACCGAGTACGAGCCCAGGACGGGGAAGCTGGAGGAGTCGCGGGCCGCGCTGCGGCTGGCGGCCGCCTTGGCCTCGGCGCGCTCCTTGGCGTCCTTCGCCGCCTTCTCGGCGGCCTCCTTCTTGGCGATCGCCGTCTCGGCGGCGGCCTTGCGGGCGGCCTCCTCGGCGTCCTTCCTGGCGCTGGCGTCGGCAGCGATGGCCTGCGAGTCCGCCTGCTGCGCCAGGGACATCGTCTGCACCTGGGCCTGCTGGCCCGCGGGTATGTCCGCGAGGAGCGTCGCCTCGCTTGCCGTCGCCTCGGCGTCGTTGTTCTGCGCGACGCTGCCCGAGGCAACGCCGACGACGCTTCCGACGGCGGTGACCGCGGTGGCCGAGGCCACTGCGAATCCCCGGACCGAGATCCGGCTCACACGGTTTCCTTCCAGCATCGTCCGCTTCGGTGACCCTGGCGGACGCAATCGTGCCCTTGACACTGGCCTCCCAACTGCGGGGTCACGGAGGCACGGGCCCGGTGGGCAACTCCCGTGACGGGAGCGGCGCGTGGATCGCGGGCGGCATACGACGACGCTATGGAGTTGGCTGCTGCTCAAGTGGCGCTGTACCGCTGGGGATACAACTGTGTCGTATGCGGGGCCTGACAGGAATGAGACTCTGCCGTAACCCGGCGCCTCCAGGCAATTCCGAGTTGCGTGTGAAAGCTCACACCTGGTTTGACGCAGGCGATTTCTGCGAACGTCCGCATGCGAAGGCGCCGCCCGGCTAGGCTCAGGGCCTTTGCCGGACGGCGCCAACTGCCGTACCACCACCCCACAATGGGGCGGGAAGGGCGGAGCGGATCAGATGTTCCCGTCCTCCAGCATTTCGGTCACAAGGGCCGCGATCTGGGATCTCTCGGACCGGGTCAGCGTCACGTGCGCGAAGAGCGGATGGCCCTTCAGTTTCTCCACGACGGCGACGACACCGTCGTAGCGGCCGACCCGCAGATTGTCCCGCTGTGCCACGTCGTGGGTCAGTACGACCCGTGAGTTGGCCCCGATCCGGGACAGCACCGTCAGCAGGACGTTGCGCTCCAGGGACTGCGCCTCGTCCACGATCACGAACGCGTCGTGCAGCGAACGGCCGCGGATGTGGGTGAGCGGGAGCACCTCCAGCATGCCGCGGGCGGTGACCTCCTCGATGACCTCCCGACTGGTGACCGCCGACAGGGTGTCGAAGACGGCCTGCGCCCAGGGGCTCATCTTCTCCGCCTCGCTGCCGGGCAGATACCCGAGTTCCTGCCCGCCGACCGCGTACAGCGGCCGGAAGACCATCACCTTCTGGTGCTGGCGCCGCTCCAGGACCGCTTCCAGGCCCGCGCACAGCGCCAGCGCCGACTTGCCGGTGCCGGCCCGGCCGCCCATCGACACGATGCCGACGTCCGGGTCGAGCAGCAGGTCGAGCGCGATGCGCTGCTCGGCGCTGCGGCCCTTGATGCCGAACGCCTCACGGTCGCCCCGCACCAGGCGGACGTCCCCCTCGGGTGTGACCCGCCCCAGCGCGCTGCCCCGCTCCGACTGGATCGTCAAACCCGTGTGCACGGGAAGGTCCGCGGCTTCCGGGACGTGGATGCGGCCTTCCCCGAAGAGGAGGTCCACCTGTTCACCGGACAGGGCCAGATCGGACATCCCCGTCCAGCCGGAGGCGTCCGTGATGGCGAGTTCCGCCCGGTACTCCTCGGCCAGCAGGCCCACGGAGGACGCCTTGATCCGCAGCGGCAGGTCCTTCGAGACGACGGTGACGTCGTACCCCTCGGCCTGCAGGTTGCGGGCGACCGCGAGGATGCGGGAGTCGTTGTCCCCCAGCCGGTAGCCGCTCGGCAGCACACCCGGGTCCGAGTGGTTGAGCTCGACGCGGACGCTTCCGCCGAGGTCACCGATCGGGATGGGCGTGTCGAGGCGGCCGTGACGGACCCGGTAGTCGTCCAGCAGGCGCAGTGCCTGCCGGGCGAAGTAGCCGAGCTCGGGATGGTGCCGCTTGGCCTCCAGCTCCGTGACCACGACCACGGGGAGCACGACCTCGTGCTCCTCGAAGCGGCTCAGGGCGTTCGGGTCGGCCAGCAGGACGCTGGTGTCGAGAACATACGTGCGCCGGTCTGGCTTGCGGCGCTTTGCGCTGGTCACCACGGAAGGACGTACCCCCTCGGATGAGGTCGGGGAGCGACGAGACGGAGACTGGGCCGGGCGGAAACCAGTGGGGCCGGTTCTCGGCCCCCGCGCACGGGTGGCCGGGAACCGGCCCTCCGCGTCGTCGTCCGTGCCGTGACCGCACGGTCGGGCTGGTGCAAAGGGCCTCCCGGGCGGACGGCCCCGTGCCGCCCGCTGAGATCCGACACCCGTGGTTCGGGCGTCGACCTGTTTGCTTTATGCCCTTGAAGCTGCGCAGCCATGCAACGGCGGCGGGCGGCGCCCCGGTGAACGCGGGGTTACGGGTGCGGCCAGAGGGGTGAACGGCGGCCCGGGCGGCCCTTCCGCGGCAGGGGTCGGTCAGCCGCCGTAGCGCCGGTGGCGGGCCGCGTAGTCGCGCAGGGCGCGCAGGAAGTCGACCTTGCGGAAGGCCGGCCAGAACACGTCACAGAAGTAGTACTCCGAGTGGGCGGTCTGCCAGAGCATGAATCCGGACAGCCGCTGCTCTCCGCTGGTGCGGATGACCAGGTCGGGGTCGGGCTGGTCGCCGGTGTAGAGGTGGCGGCCGATCATGTCGATGTCGACGGCGTCGGCGAGGGCCTCCATCGACAGGCCCTTGTCCTGGGCGTCGACCAGCATCGAGCGGACCGCGTCGGCGATCTCCTGGCGGCCGCCGTACCCGATGGCGACGTTGACCAGTATGCCGCCGACGCCGGCGGTGGCCTCCTCCGCCTCCTTCAGGACGGTCTGCATCCCCTGCGGCAGGAGGTCCATGGTGCCGACGTGGTGGACGCGCCAGCGGCCGTCGGCGGCGAGGGAACGGACCACGTCCTCGATGATGCCGAGGAGAGGGCCGAGTTCATCCTGGGGGCGGTCGAAGTTGTCCGTCGACAGCAGCCACAGGGTGACGACCTCGACGTCCGTCTCGGTGCACCAGCCGAGGAACTCCTCGATCTTGTCCGCGCCGGCCCGGTGGCCCTGCGCGGTGGTGGACCCGGCGGCCTTGGCCCAGCGCCGGTTGCCGTCCATGATGACGCCGATGTGCTTGGGCACCTGAGCGTGGTCCAGGTGGCCTTCCACCCGGCGCGCGTACAGTCTGACCAGCAGGCCGCGCAGCTTGTCGCGCACGTTCACGTGATCGTCAGCCCCTCCGTACTGATCGGACAGGCGCGGCCGGGGGCAGTCCCTGTCCGTGCGGCGGCCTTGTCCCTGTGGCGGTCCCCCGGGGGCGAAGCCTACCTCCGACACACGGCGGAACACCCAACGGGTGGCTGCCCGCTCCGGCTCGGCGCCGCGGCACCCCGGACAAGAAACGGGCCGGTCCGTGGGGGGGAGACGGACCGGCCCGAGGGGGGGGTTCCACCATAACCCTTCGTAAGTGATGCTGCGTGCATTGGCGCGAAACAATTACTCTCCGAATTCGCCCGGCGACGCGCAGAGATGTCCGGAACCTGAGATTCCGAGCCGAAAGCCCGCCAGGCCGCCGCACATTGCCAGGAAGAAGCGGCCACATACGACCGATCCGCAGGTTCTGCGTCGACTCACCGGCTGGTCGGCGGGTCGTCGCCGGTCCCTCCGCCGGGCGACCTGCCGCGAACGCCCGGTTGACGCGGGACGGGTCCCGTCGCGGCCCGCCCGGACGGCGAACGGAACGGCGCCGCAGGGTGCCCGACGCCACGCGGCGGGTGTCACCCGTCCGGCTTGCGGGCGTCGAAGAAGTGCCGCGTGCTGTGCGCGACGAACGGACCCTCCGCCACGATGCGCTCGTGCAGGGCTCGCAGTTGCCGGGTGTACGCCTCGGCATTGAAGCCGGGGACCAGCCAGATCACCTTGCGCAGGAAGTGCACGACCGCGCCGATGTCGTGGAACTCCATACGAAGCCGTGCGCGGCGCAGGTCGGCGATCTCCAGCCCGGCGGCCTCGGCGTCGGCGCGTTCACGGTCGGGGTGGCGTCCGTTGCGCCGCTCCTCGGGGAGGGGCCCGAGGAAGTACTCGACGAGTTCGAACGCGCTGCCGGGTCCGACGTGCTGGGCGACATAGGAACCACCCGGCTGGAGCACACGCGCGATCTCCCGCCAGTGCGGCCGGACGGGGTGCCTGCTGACGACCAGGTCGAAGGCACCGTCGGCGAACGGCAGCGGCGCGTACTCGGGGCAGGCGACGACCACGACACCGCGGGAGCGCAGCAGGGCGGTGGCCCTGGCGGCGTTCGGCGCCCAGCCCTCGGTGGCGGCGACCAGCGCGGGCCGCCGGGCGGCGCGGCCGAGGGCAAAGTCGAGCACCTCTCCTCCCCCGGTCTGCACGTCGAGCGCGGCGTGGGCGCCGGCCAGCCGCCGAGCCACCGTCATGGCGTAGCCCCAGGGAGGCCGCTCCTCGGTGGCCCGTCCCTCGAACCAGGAGAAGTCCCATCCGTCGGTGGGGACGGCGGCGCCTTCGGCGACCAGGTCCTCGAAGGTGCGGTCGGGTCGCTGCGTCGTCACGGGTGCGGCTCCAGGGGTCGTCGGCGGGAGAGCGCCGCCGTGGGCGGGTGTCGGTGTCCCGAGGCGCCGCTGCCGGTGGAGGGGAACAGGCCGGGCCCGGCTCACGGGACGAGGGGAGGCACCTCCTCGGCGGTGAACCGCGGGAAGCCCCCGGGGCCCGCTTCGTCGAGTCCGGTCATGGGACTTTCCTACCGAGCGGGTGCCGGGGCCACAACCGCTTTACGGCCGCCTGCCAACGGCCCCCTGATGGGCCGCCACCGGGCTCGCGTACCCCGCTCGACCACCGCGGCCCGTCAGGGCGACGCCAACGCCCCCAGCAGCAGCCCGGTGAACGCCCCGCCGAGCATGAACGGGCCCAGCGGGATGGCCGACTTCCGGTGGACGCGGCGCAGCACCAGCAGGACGGTGCCGTAGACGGCGCCGTACAGCAGCCCGGCGAGGGCGCCCGCGGTCCACACCGGCCAGCCGTACCAGCCGAGGGCCGTACCGAGCGCCGGCGCGAGCTTGACGTCACCGAAGCCCATCCCGGCCGGGTTGAGGCCGAACAGCACGAAGTAGGCGGCCGACAGGGCGAGTCCGCCGAGCAGCGCCGTCGGCCAGGAGCCCGCGGCAGTGGGGAGCAGCGCGGCGGCCCCGAGCAGGGCGGCGGTCGCCGCGGCGAGCGGTAGGGTCAGCACGTCCGGGAGCCGGTGCACCCGGTGGTCGACCAGGGCCAGCAGCACGGCGACGGGCGCGGCGAGCACCCACACCGCGGCCTCGGGGCGGGGGCCGGCGGCTGCGGCGAGGGCGGCGCAGACGAGCGCCGTCACCGTGGCCGCGACGGGGGTGCTCGGCCCGTACGCCCCGCACGCCCCGGCGTCCGTGCAGCGCGCCCGTCCCACCCAGCCGCCGAACGAGCCCGTGATCGGGTGACCGGCGGGGCACTCCCCGCGCCAGGGCTGCCCCGGATCGACCGAGAACCGGTGGGCGGCCCGGGGCAGCAGCAGTCCCGTCCCCGCACCCCACAGGGCCGCCACGACGATCAGAAGTACGCGCACGCCCGGACCCTAGTGCGCGGGCACCGGCCGCGGCATGGGCCCGTGGACCCATGCGAGGCCCAGCCGCCGCCGGTACGGTCGGTCGGGCAGACGGGCGACGGGCAGACGGCCGGTCAGCCGGTCAGTGGGTCCGCCGGCGACCGGTCAGTGGGTCCGCCGGGTGGCCGGTCAGTGGGTCGGGCGGCGGCCGGTCGACACGGGGGTGCGTCGGGAGCGAAGGGGGGACGGGCATGGGACGGCGCCTGCGGGGCGGGCGGGGGACGCTGCTCGTGCACGGGGACCGGGCGGCACCGGTGACCGTGCCGCTGGAGCTGGCGACGTCCTACCGGGCCCGCACCAGGGGTCTCCTCGGCCGCGACGGCGTCGACGGGGCCATCCTGCTGTCCCCGGCCGGCAGCGTGCACACCTTCCGTATGCGCTTCGCCATCGACGTCGCCTACCTCGACCGCGATCTCACGGTCCTCGCCGTCCGCACCATGAGGCCGGGACGCCTGGGGCTGCCCCGCCTCCGCTCCCGGCACGTCCTGGAGGCGACGGCGGGGGCGATGGCGGGGTGGGGGCTGCGGCCGGGGGTGCGGGTGACGGTGGAGGCCGACACGGGGGCGGGGTGAATCCGGGACGGTCGGTGACGGCGGAAGGGTGCGTCCCCCACCGACGGGACGCGGGACGGGCCTCGGGCGCCCTTCGCGGGCCGGCTCAGCCCACCGTGCGCGGGAAGGACACCTCGACGCGGCGGTTCTTCTTGCGGCCCGCCTCCGTGGCGTTGTCGGCGATCGGGTACTGCTCGCCGTAGCCACGCACCTCGAAGGTGATGCCCGGGTTGTTCAGATCCTGGTCCAGGAAGGTCTGAACGGCGGTGGCGCGCTGCTTGGACAGCACGTCGCCGTGGGCCGACGAACCCAGGTTGTCCGTGAAGCCGAAGACCCGGACGTGCGTGGACTTCTGCTTCCTGATCTCCTCGGCGATCGCGGTGATGCGGGACTTGGCCTCTGCGCTCAGCCTGGCGCTGTCCTTGCCGAACAGCACCTCGGCCTGGAGTGCGAAGGTCACGTCCGTGTTGGTGTCCGAGCGGCGCTCCTCACCGCCCTGGTCCTCGACGACCGACTTGATGTCGAGCACCTTGACGGCGGCGAGGGTGGCACCCTCGGGCAGCTTGAGATCCGGGTCGTTCGGGTCGACCTCGACGGGAGCGGAGGCCGACGCCTCCGTGCCCGGGGGCACACTGGGCCCGTCGTCGGCGTGCGCCGGGGCCGCGCCGCACAGATGAGCAGCGACGGTGAGCGTGGCGGCGGTGAGGGTGACGGCGAGACGCGGGTGGCCCGCCATCGTCCGGCTGTGGGTCATGGCCGCCCTCACCCGGAGACCTTGAGGGTGGTGGCGGGGAAGGCCGGAAGCTGGAAGCTGACCTCCGTAGTGCCCGCCGGCGGCGCCGGGAACTGCATGAAGACCGGCAGGTCGTCACCAGCCCTGATCGTGGAGAATCCCGTGGTGGTCAGCGGCCGGCCATCCGTGTCCCTCAGCACGTAGTAACGCTTCTTGCTCTTGGAATCGACGAGTGTCGCGCCGCCGAGCGATCTGCCGTTTCTGATGATCTCGGTCTCGTTGCCGCTCAGGGCCGAAGGGATGGCGATGCTCTTGGCTCCGTCATTCTTCAGGGTGCCGTTGACGGTGACGAATCCGCCCGAGTCGCGTTCGGCCGAGGTGATCCGAAGGAGCAGGCCGTCCGGACCCCTCAATTCCGCCAGAGGCTCAGCCGATTGTCCCTCCTGGGCACTCGGGCCCGAGCCGCCGCCCTTTGACGCGGACGGGGAGACGTCCGGCTTCTTCTCGTCCCCGCCACCACCGCAGCCGGCCGCACCAAGGGCCAGACCGGCCGCGACGGTCAGTGCGACCATCCCCTTGCGGGCCTTCGCAGTGAACCGAATGCTCATCGCTCCGCTTCCTTCTCCACTCGTCGTTCGCTTGTCACTCGGCCAGATGGACGTCGAAGAGGTCCTCGGGGCCCGGCACATCGCCGAGGTTTTGGGGGTCCAGGGGCCAGCTCCTGTCCCGGCAGGACAGACTCGGCAACGTGTTCTCTTCGGCATCCACAGCGTGGAGTTCGAACGTGCAGAGCGGCTCGATCACCGCAGTCGCCGACGCCCTGCTGTGCCGCGACTCGGTGCCGGGCACGATGGAATCCCCCACGGACTTGTCGGTCCGCACGTCAACCGTGTACCGCAAGGGTCCGTCCGCTCCGCAGGACTCCACCTGGGCGGCGTTCCGCCCGGCCAGTTCGTGGGCTCGCCGGCAGGAATCCCCGGTCAACTGCACCCGGCCGTCGAAGATGTCCTGCCACTTGGCCGGATCGAGCACGTCCTTCAGCCAGTCGCCCGCGAGTTGGCCCCGGGTGTCCTGGGCCGCCGCGAGTGCCGCGGCGTCGGCCGCTGTCTGGGCGCCGTTCCGATTCGCCGCGGCCTGGCCGACCGCGAGGTAGGCGAACGCGAGGAAGAGCAGGCCCCCCACCACCGTGATGTAGATGGGGAGAGCCTGCCCTGCGTCGTCGTGTGTGCTGCGCCGCCTCAGCCGCCGGTGACCTCGGCGATCTTCTGAGTGATGGCGTCGAAGATGGACTGGCCGATGTCCGTACCCGTGATCGCCAGCACGATCGCCACCACCACCGCGATGATCCCGAGGTACTCCACCGCCGTCTGCCCCTTGTCGTTGCGCGCGGCGCGGGTCTGAAGGTGAGCGACGGTCGTGTTGATCCAGTTGGTCATGGTGTTCCCCTCCGGAGTCGACCGGCCGGTGACCGGCCGACGGCTGAGTCTCGGTGCCGGTCGCGACACGGGAAACGTACGGCCGGGTGTCCCGGTCGGCAGAGGGTCCCGGGGCCCAATCGCGGGCCCAAAGAGAGGCCCGGCCGTCCTTGCGCGATTCGCTCCGTCGCAGCGTCATCGCCGCTCACCCCCGCCCTCGGTGCGGACCCGGCGCCGTGCCCAGCCACTTGGCGGCGGCCTCCGCCCGGCTCGTGCTGTGGAGTTTGGCGAAGATCCGGTTGATGTGGTTCTTGACGGTCTTCTCGCTGATGAAACAGGTGGCGGCGATCTGCTGGTTCGTCATGCCGGACGCGATGAGGTCCATGATCTCCGCCTCCCTCGTACTGAGTTGGAACCGCGACCTGTCGACGACGGCCTGACGGCCGCCCGTCCACCCAGACGACGACTGTCCCACATTCGGTTGCAGACGCGAAAGGTTTTCTGACGAAGGAGCGGCCGGTACGGGAGACGACGGCCCAGAATGCCTTACGCCTAGAGGATATTGAGCGTATCCGGCTGGCGGCAGGGGGCATGTGTCATCGTGTGCAGTCGCACCGCCCAGGCCCTCCGGCAGGGGGCGTCCGCCCTGGTCCCGTCCCCGCGCCTGCCCCTGGCGCAACTGGGCCAGCAAGGCGCTCGCGGCCGTCGGGGAGAGGTGGGCCCGGTCCGCCCTGACGTCCCGTACCGCCGACACCAGCTGTTCCGCGGTGAACTCGCCGTGCACCAGGTAGCCCGCCGCACCCCGGCGCAGGGCCTCCTGCACGATCTCCGCCTCGCGGCTGTAGGTGAGCATCACGACCGGGGCGATGCCCACCAGGTACGGCAGCGCCGAGATGCCGTCCAGTCCGGGCATGCGGACGTCCAGGAGGACGACGTCCGGCCGGTGGTGGTGGGCGGCCTCGCAGGCCGCGCGGCCGTCGGCGGCCTCGGCGACCACCGTGATGTCCTCCCGGCCGGAGAGCAGTGCCGTCAGTCCGGCGCGCACCACGGGGTTGTCGTCCGCCACGACCACGCGCAGCGGCGTCGCCGGAGCCGCCGGCGCGGCCCGCGGGAGTCGCGGAGGCTCCGGGGTCTGCGGGAGACCCTGGTGTGCGCCGGCGGGCGGGGACTGCTGGGGTCCGGGGTGCGGAGTCGTCCGGTCCGGCGTCTGGTCCGGCATGGGCGGCCTCCTCTCGGGTCGTGGGGGGAGCAGCAGGGTGCGAGCGGGACGGGATCGTGCGGGTGCGGTCCACGGGTGTGGCCGTCCTGGGTGATGGCGGCCGTCAGGGTGGGACAGTCAGTGCCGCCAGGGGCAGTTCGAGGCGGACTTCCGTGCCCCGGGGGAGGGCACCGCGGCCGATGCGGATGCGGGCGCCGACCGCGGCCGCCCGCTCCACCATGCCGACGAGCCCGAAGTGGCCCGCGCGGCGCAGCTGTTGCAGTGTGGTGCCGTCGGGCAGGCCGCGGCCGTCGTCGCACACGCTGACGCGGAGCAGGCCGCCGTGGACACCGGCCCGCACCTCGACACGGGTCGGCCCGGCGTGGCGATGGGCGTTCTCCATGGCCTCCGAGGCGATGGTGAGGATCTGGCGGGCCACCGCGGGCGGGACCGCGGGGACCGAGTGCTCACCGGTCGGGCGGAAGGCGGCGGGCAGCCCGGTACGGGCAGCGAAGTCGTGGGTCCGGGCGGCGAGTTCGGTGAGGAGGTCGGTTCCGTGGCCGGGATCGGTCTCGCTGCGCAGGTCGGCGAGGAGTTCGCGGGACTCGGCGGCGGCCCGGCGCACGGAGCGGGCGACCAGTTCGGCCTGCCGCCGCACCAGGGCCGGGTCCACGCGGTCGGCGCCCGCCGAGCCGGCCAGACCGTCCGCGGCCAGCGCGACGCCGTGCAGGGTCTTGGCGACCGAGTCGTGCATCTCCCGGGCCAGACGGGCGCGTTCGGCGCTCACCGCCTCCGTGACGGCGAGGCGGGCCTGGACGGCGGTCAGTGCCTGGGTCGCCTCGCCGAACCGGAGGAGGAGGTTGCGCAGGGTGACGCCCGCCGCTCCGGCCACGACGCACAGCCCGGGGAACAGGGCGGAGTGGGCCAGACCCGCGGACAGGTCCCGGTGGCTCGCGTAGACGAGGAGCAGGATGAGCACCTGGAGGGAGGCGAAGACGCCCGCGCCGCGCCAGCCGTAGACGAGGCCGGCGAGGAAGGGCGTGCAGACGCAGACGTAGGCCAGAGTGCTGTCCGGGCCCGCCGCGATCAGCAGGAGGGCGCCGAAGAGGGTGTCGAGGGCCAGGAGGGTGGGGTGGCGCAGGAGGAGGGGGCCGAACCGTTCCCAGTCGCGGAACAGGACGTAGGAGCCCATGAAGGTGACGACGACCGCGGCGCCGACGAGGCGGGCGGCGAGGCCGGGGGCGGCGTTCAGCAGGGCCGCGGGGGTGGCGAGGGCGATCATGGCCAGGCGGAAGGCGAAGACATGGCGGCACATCGCCTGGAGCGCACTGATCTGGAGCTTCTCCGGTGCCGTGCCGGGTGCGCCGCCGGAGGCGGGCGGGTCCGCTGGAGCACCCTGGCCGCCGGTCACCGGCCCCCCGTCGGGGTCTGGTGACCCGTGCGGAGGCGGAGGCGGGGGCGCCGCGCCCGGCTCAAGGGCTCGCGGGATCCGGGGAGCCGGCGCCTGCTGCGACGGAACCGGCCGGCCCCGCGGGACGGACTCCGCCTGCGGAACGGGCCCGGTCTGCGGGACAGGGTCGGCCCGCGGGACCGAATCCAGGGGCGGAACGGGCCCGGGCTGCAGGACAGGGTCGGCCCGCGGGACCGAATCCACGGGCGGAACGGGCCCGGGCTGCAGGACAGGGTCAGCCCGCGGGACCGAATCCGGCTGCGGAACGGAGGTGGGGTGCGGGGCGGGACCGGCCTGCGGAACACGTGCCGTCGGCGGAACAGACCCGGCCCGCGGGACAGGGTCGGCCCGCGGGACCGAATCCGACTGCGGAACGGACCCGGCCTGCGGAGCGGGCCCACGCCTCCGCCCAACCCCGGCCGTCCGCACCGGCCCGGTCTCGTCGGCCTCCGCCTCCGAGGGCCCGGCACCCCGCGCCTCCTGGTCGGGCTGCTGCCGTACCGCGGGCAGCGGCTCACCCGCCGCCCGGCGCCCCTGGGCCGGCTCCCAGCCCGGTGGCGTTGCCGGGGCATCCGGGGTGACCGGGGCGTCCGTGCGGACGTGGGCCGGCAGGGCCGGGCCCGCCGGCGGGGTCCTGACCCCGGCGAGCCCGGGTCGCCGGAGCGGCAGGGGCTGCGGCAACGCCGGCGGCAGCGGCTGCCGCAGCGGCAGTCCGGGACGGCCGATGCGGTCCTTCGTCGCCATGTCCGTCGTCGCCTCCTACTTGCCCGTGACCGAGCCGAAGTCCACGCCGGAGCCCAGCAGCAGGCCCGCGCCGAGGAGGAGCATCGTGGCCGGGACCATGAAGGTGGTGATCATCATGGTGGCCTTGGGGACCGCGCGGGCCGCCTTGCGGCGGGCGTTCTGCGCGTCCGTACGGCGCATGTCCCGGGCCAGGGCGACGAGCGTGTCGACGATCGGCGCGCCCAGTTCCTCGCCCTGCTGCAGGGCCGTCACGAACATCGCGACCTGCTCGGAGTCGTTGCGGCGGCGCAGTTCGGCGAACGCCTGGCGACGGCTCATGCCCAGGTCCATCTGGCGCAGGGTGATGCGCAGTTCGTCCGCCCACGGGCCCTCGTACCGGGACGCCACGCGGTCCAGGGCCTGGCGGAAGCCGAGGCCGGCGCCGACCACGACGGCGAGCACGTCCAGGAAGTCGGGCAGGGTCCGTTCGATGACGCCCTTGCGGACGCGGATCGCGGCCCAGATGCCGACCTCCGTCCAGAAGGCGCCGAAGGCGAACAGCAGCAGCGCCACGAAGGGCCGGCCGCGCAGCAGCATCAGCAGGCCGCCGAACCCGCCGAGGAAGCCGTAGACGGCACGGCGGGCCGCGTACCGGTCGATGGTCAGGCCGCCGGGGTTGCCGGCCAGGTCGATCCTGCGGCGGTACCTGGCCACCAGCCTGGGGCCCATCAGACGCAGCACGGCGGGGGCGTAGCGCATGCCGAGGCGGTCGACGAGGGAGTCCACCGCGCCCGTGCGCGTGGCGCCGACCTCCAGGGCCAGCGCGAGGTCGCCGGGCAGCTTGGTCTCCGCCCGGTACATGCGGATGCCGGCGAAGACGCCCCACACGCCGAGGGCCATGGCGAGCGCGAGCAGGAGTGCCATCCCGTTCCCCCTCCTTCCGTGAGCGGTGGCTCAGACGTCGATGCGGGACAGACGGCGGATGAGGACGAAGCCGACGGCGTAGAGGGCGAAGGCGACGACGACCGCCCCCTGGCCGACCGGGGAGCCGGTCATCCGCTCCAGGGCGCCCGCCCTGACGCCGTCCATCAGGAACAACGCGCCCACCCCGAGCACCGGCACGGCGTACGACGTCATGTTGACCTGGGAGAGCTGGGTGCGGATCTCACGGCGCGTCTCCTTGCGCTCCTCCAGGGTGTCCGTGAGGTTGCGCAGGGCGCTGACGACCTGGCCGCCGGCCCGGTTGGACAGCACCAGGGTGGTGACGAGGACGACCAGCTCGCGGGAGGGGAGCCGGTCGGCGAGTTCGCCCAGCGCGTCGTCCATCGAGGCGCCCAGGGCGAGTTGGTGGGCCACCTTGGCCAGCTCCTCGCCCGCCGGGGCCTCCAGCTCCTCCGCGGCCATGCCGATCGCGGTGCGCAGGGCGAGGCCGGCCTGGGTGGCGTTGGCCAGGATGCGCGCCAGTTCGGGGAGCTGGTTGATGAACCTCTCGATGCGCTTCTGCCGCTGCCAGGTGAGGAACTGCAGCGCCGCCCAGACGCCCAGCAGCCCGGCGAGCGGCCCGAAGAAGGGGGCGAGCGCGGCCTGGCCGATCAGCCACAGGGCCGCCACCGCCGCCAGCATGTAGGCGAAGAACTCGCCGGGGGTGACGTCCAAGCCGGTGGCGAGGAGGCGCAGCTCCAGCCTCCGGCCGAGCCGGGTGCGGCGCAGCCGCCGGTCGAGGGTGCGGAAGCGCCGGGTGCGGCCGGGTGCGGTCCGGCCGCTCTGCGTGAGCCGGTCGACGAGGGCGGCCCGCTGGGCCCTGCCCGTGGCGTAGGAGTGCAGGCCCGCCACGGCCAGGAGGCAGGTCAGCAGGGTGACGCCGAGGGTGAGAGGGACGAGGGTGTGCAGATCCATGGGGCGGTCCTACCTGGCTTCTCGGGTGGCGAGCTGGTCTGCGGACTGGGCGACGCCGAAGGCCTGCGGGAGGGGCTGGCCGGCCAGGTGGAGCCGGTCGGCGGCGCGGCGCGGCAGCGGGAAGTGCTCGAAGGCGCCGTGGACACGGCCGTCGGCGGTCATCGGCCGGGCGTGGAAGCGGGCCACGGTCGTCAGGCGGTACGGCTCGCTGCCGTGGCTGTCCAGCAGGGCGACCTCGGTGATGCGGCGGGCGCCGTCGGCGAACCGGGTGAGCTGGACGATGACGTCGACGGCGCTGTTGATCTGGTCGTGCAGCGCGGCGAACGGCACCTCGACGTCGGACATGGACGCCAGCGTCTGCAGCCGCATCAGGGCGTCCTCGGCGCTGTTGGCGTGCACGGTGGCGAGGGAGCCGTCGTGGCCGGTGGACATGGCCTGGAGCATGTCCAGCGACTCGCCGCCGCGGACCTCGCCGACGACGATGCGGTCGGGGCGCATGCGCAGCGAGTTGCGGACCAGGTCGCGGATGGTGACCTGCCCCCGGCCCTCCACGTTGGGCGGGCGGGACTCCAGCCGGATGACGTGGCTCTGCTGGAGCTGGAGCTCGGCGGAGTCCTCGATGGTGATGATGCGTTCGCCGCCGGGGATGAGTCCGGAGAGGGCGTTGAGGAGGGTCGTCTTGCCGGTGCCGGTGGCGCCCGAGACGATGACGTTGAACTTCGCCTGCACCAGCCCGGCGAGCAGGTACACCATGTGCTCGTCCAGCGAGCCGAAGCCGATCAGCTCCTGGAGGGTGAAGGAGCGCGGGAAGCGGCGGATGGTGAGCGTGGGACCGGTCAGCGACAGCGGCGGGATGATCACGTTGACGCGCTCGCCGGACGGCAGACGGGCGTCGACCATCGGATGTGACTCGTCCACCCGCCGGTTGACCGTGGAGACGATGCGTTCGATGGTCTGCATGAGCTGGTCCTGGGAGGCGAACCGCAGGGGCAGCTGCTCGACCCGGCCGCCCCGCTCCACGAAGATCGCGTCCGGGCCGTTCACCATGATCTCCGTGATCGAGGCGTCCTCGAGCAACGGCTCCAGGATGCCGAGTCCCAGCGCCTCGTCGACCACGCGGCGGATCAGCTGGGAGCGTTCGGCGGTCGACAGGACCGGTCCCTCACGGCTGATGATGTGCCCGAGGACCCGTTCCAGCCGGGCCCGGCGCTCGGCGGCGGCCAGAGAGCTCATCTCGGCGAGGTCGATCTCCTCCAGCAGCTTGGTCCGGTAGGAGGCGACCAGGTGGCTGTCCTCGCCCCGGCTGCCGTGCTCCTCGGGGGAGTTGATGCGCGCCCGCAGGCTCATGGGTCCGGTGCTCCTCGCTCAGTGGTCCAGCGGCATGGTGGCGGTCTTGCGGGCCGGGTCGAAGCTCCAGCCCGGGACGATCGACGGGATGCGCACGGTGGCGGTGACGGTGACCTCGTCGCCCCCGTAGGCCGGCGGGCAGCTGGTTCCGTCGGCGAGCCATCCGCTGACCGCCCGTGCGCAGGCCTGCCGGGCGCTCTGCTGGAGCGAGGCCGCCCGTGCGCCGGCCCGTGCCGCCGTGCCGGCCTGCTGCGCCGTGTACGCGATCAGCCCGATCTGCACGGCCGCCAGCGCGACCAGGACCAGGATGGGGATGAACCCGAGGTATTCCAGGGCGACCTGGCCCCGGTCGTGGCGTGCGCGGGCGTACGGCATGTCAGTTCGTCGCCTCCTCTACGGCGCCGGCGTGACCGGCGACCGTGAACGGGAAGTCGATGAGCCCCGGGAAGAGGACGGGGACCCGGAGCTCGACGTCGGCCGTGACGTAGCCCCCGCCGGTCGTGCAGTCCACCGCGGCCCCGCCACGCCACGCGTCCGACAGGTCCATGAGGCCCGCCCGCCGGCACGCGGCCGGCCGGCTGCCGCGGTCCGCCGCGGTGCCCGCCCGTACCGCCTCGTCCGCGGCGTTGCCCGCGAGCGTGTACGTGTATCCCCACAGCACGCACTGCCACAGCACCACCAGCGTGACGATGATGGCCGGTGTCATGCCGAGGAACTCGACGGCGACCTGGCCGCGGTCCGACCGCAGCCGCCGCGTCGGGGCCGTGCGCGCGCTCATCCCCCACCCCCTGTGTCCCGGCGCCGCCGGAAGCTCACCGAGCCCCGGTCGCCGCCCCTCAGCCGGCCGCCGCTCCGCGGGGCGCGTGCGGCCGCCTTGACGAGGCCCAGTTCGCCCGCGAGGGACCACAGGGCCTGCTTCACCGCGCTCCTGCCGTCCAGCTCGTGCACGCGCCCGGCGTCGACGGCGCCCTGCAGCTCCTTGAAGTTCGCGGGGATCGGGGTGCCGGCCACGACGGTGCCGGTGATCCTCTGGATGAGCGGTGGCTGGATCTCCGTGGCGCGGGTGTGCCGGTTGACGACGATCGTCGTCTCCTCGGCCTTGCGGATCTGCAGCCGGTCCCACATGCGCACGGTCCGTCTGGCCGCGCGGACGGCGACCACGTCCGGGGTGGTCAGCAGCAGGGCGGTGTCCGCCATCTCGATCGCGGCCGCGCCGGCGCCGCTGAGCTGGGCACCGCAGTCGAGGACGACGACCTCGTAGCGGGAGCGCAGGGCGCTGACGATCTGGCGGGCGGCGCGGTCGGTGACCTCCTCGCCGCGTTCGCCCTCGCCGGGGGCGAGCAGCAGCGCGACTCCGGTGTCGTGGCGGAAGACGGCGTCGGCGAGGACGCGCGGGGAGATGTCCGTGATGGCCGCGAGGTCCACGACGGAACGGCGGAACTGGACGTCGAGGTAGGAGGCGACGTCACCGGCCTGGAGGTCCATGTCGACGAGGGCGGTACCGTACCCGGAGGCCTGCGCGGCGAGGGCCAGGTGGACGGCGGTCAGCGTGGTGCCCACGCCGCCCTTGGCGCCGCTGACCGTGACGACCCGGCCGCCGACGCCGGTGAACACGTCCCCGCCGTGGCCGAGGTGGCGCCGCACGCCCACCGACCACTGCGCGACCGCCTGAACCCGGCTGGCCACGTCCTCGTAGCTCAGGGGCAGCGCCACCAGGCCGCGGGCGCCGGAGTCCATGGCGGCCGAGAACAGTGCCGGGCCGGCGTCGGAGGTCAGGAGGATGACCCCGACGGCCGGGAAGCGCAGGGCGACCTCGCGGACCAGCTCCAGGGCGGGCACCGGGCCGATCCGCTCGTGCACCACCACGACCTCGGGCAGGTCGTCGACGGACTCGGCGGCGAGCCGCGCCAGGGTGTCGATGAGCTGGGTGGAGTCGGCCACGGCGGGCACGGGCTCGGCGTCGGGGAGCTGGCCGAGCAGTGTCGTGAGGGACCGGACCGCGTCCGCGTCGCCGGCTGCCGGGAGGATCCTGGTGGGCATGCGGGCCTCTCACTTGTCCTTCGCGAGTTCGTAGGTCCGGTCCGTGGCCGGGACACCGGCTGCGCTGCCGGGCGCGACGAGCGCGAGCCGGACCCGCTGGGCGAACGACTCGGCGTAGGTGATGCGCTGGGCGTCGATCGTGGAGAGCGCGAAGGTGATGGGGACGGCCTCGGTGGGCTGCCGGTTCCTGTTGTCGGCCTGCGGTTCGAGCGCGGTGATCCGGCCGACGTCGAGCACCTTGGCGTTGGTCACGATGATCTTGGACTGGGCTGGGTCGCCCTCCCGCTGCCCGTCGAAGGTGGCGTAGACGTTGACCGCGGAGCCGGGGGTGATCTTGCCGGCCACGCCGGTCGCCGCGTCGATCATGATGGCGACCTCCTGCTGCCCGGGCTGCAGGGCGGGCTGGTCCACGATCATGTCGCTCTGCAGCAGGGAGCCCTCGCGCAGCGTCGTCACGGCGATCTTGCCCTGGATCCGGCGGAGGTCGGTGACGGCGGTGGACGACAGCCACCGCTCGGGCATCCGCACCTTCTCGAACTGGCTCCTGCTGAGCGCCGTGTAGGGCGGCACCTCGGTGCGCACCCGGTATGCGGTGACCTCCGGGCCGACCTGGGACTTCACGTCGCTGATGACGGAGAGCACGCCCGCGAACGCGCCGAGGGCGCAGATGACGGACAGGACCAGCAGTATCACGCCGCGGCGCTGACGGGAGTTCATGAACCGTACAACCTCGATTGCGGAGATCGGTCGAGCGGGATCGGTCGGTCTGAGCAGGGGTGCGTGACGGGCTCCCGGCCGCGGGGACCCGGTGAACGCCCGGGCGGTGGGGTGCTCACCCGGCGGGGGCCGGGTTCTCGTGGACGGGTGGCGTGGCGCAGCAGAAGACGCAGCGGTCGCCGATGACGTCGATGCCGCACCAGTGGCAGGTGTGCCGGCGCACCGAGGTGACCAGCTGGTAGAGGACCGAGAGGTCGGGCAGGTAGGTGCAGAACTCGGCCAGCCGTCCCGTCCCCCACCAGCGGGGGGACTCGGCCGGCAGGTGGGCCTCGCGCAGCCCGAGCACGTTCCAGGCCGGGGCGAGGACGGTGGTGATCCAGTCGGTCTGGAGCTGGCCCTTGGCGACCAGCATCCAGCTGCCGAACTCCGGCCCCGGCAGCGACGCCCCGGGCTCGATCCTGACCAGCCGGGGCTCGGGGTGGGCGATCACGCCGAACTGGCTGCCGGGCACCCAGGACTTGGCGTGGGTCCGCAGGCCGACGGGGACGCGGTCGAGGCGGGTGACGGAGTTCAGGACGGCGCCCGCGTGGAGGTAGTGGGTGAGCAGCCGGCCCGCCGAGGCGAGCACCCCGGGGCTGAGGTCGCAGGAGGCGAGCTGCCGTAACTGGCGGGTCAGGACGGCCAGTGCGAGCGGCGGCAGTTCCGGGCGGAACAGGGCGATGCGGTCGCTCTCCAGCAGGGACCGGACGGTGTGCAGCCGGCGGGCCACTCCGGGCGGGGCGGCCCGGGAGCACAGGACGATCACGTGCCCGTGCTGGTCGATCAGCGCCTGCATCCCGGCCAGCGACTGGTCCAACGGCTGCCGGTCGAGGTCCCGCAGGACGACGGCGGGCAGGGTCCGCTCGTCCTGCGCCGGCAGCGCCATGTCGGCACTGGTCACAGCGATGGCAGTTGGCACGCCCAGCTCCCCGTTCCACGCCACCCGGCGCGCCGGCGTTCCTCCGGCTCACCACGTCGACTTCACTGCGTGACTACGTCAGCACTGTATCCACGCATTCCTGGCCGGAGAACAGCGAATCCGGAGCCGACCCGCAACTCACTGTGCACAAGTCGCCGCAAAGCGGGGCAGGTTGAGCGTGCCGAGTGCGGGACGGGCGCGCAAGGGGCGGGCCGGAGCGGGCCGGCGGACCGCGCGGCGGGGGTCCGCCGGCGGGGCGCGGGGCGGGCATGTCGCCGACGGCCCGGTGGGGAGGCTGCCGGCGGCCCGGCGGGAAGGTGCGCCCCGAACCGCTCAGGGCGCGAGGGGCGTCGCGCGGCCACCGAGGGCGACGCGTCCTGCCCGGACCCTTGACAAGCCAATTGGTCTGGACCAACTTGTTCCACGACTGAACGGTGGCCGCCGTCTCCTGCTCCTCCCCTCCCCTCCCCCTCTGCTCTCCTCTCCCCCACCGGAGGCCCCAGTGGACCGCGCACCAGCCATGCCCAGACTCCTGCCCGGACGCGGACGCCGGATACGGACCTGGTCGGGAGCCGTGACCGCGGCCCTCGCCCTCTCCCTCTGTTTCGCGGGCGCCGGCCAGGCCTCGGCGGCGGACGTCAACAACGCCCGGAACGCCGGCTTCGAGTCGGGCCTGGGCGCCTGGGACTGCTCCGCCGGCAGCGGCACGACCGTCTCCTCCCCCGTGCACGCGGGCTCCGCCGCGCTGAAGGCGGCGCCGAGCGGCCAGGACAACGCGCGGTGCGCCCAGACGGTGGCGGTCAGGCCGAACTCGACGTACACGCTGAGCGCGTGGGTGCAGGGCGGGTACGCCTACCTGGGCGCGAGCGGCACCGGCACGACGGACGTGTCGACGTGGACCCCGGACACGGCCGCGTGGAAGCAACTGTCGACCACCTTCACCACCGGCGCGTCGACGACGTCGGTCACGGTGTACCTGCACGGCTGGTACGGCCAGGCCGCCTACTACGCCGACGACGTCTCGGTGTTCGGCCCGGACGGGGGCGGTGGCGGTGACCCGGCGCCGACGGTCCCCTCCGCGCCGGGCGGCGTGCGGGTGACGGGGACGACGTCGTCGTCCGTGTCCCTGTCCTGGAACTCGGTGTCGGGCGCGACGGGTTACACCGTCTACCGCGACGGTACGAAGGCGACGGCGGTGACGGGAACCTCCGCGACGCTGACGGGTCTGTCCGCGGCGACGGCGTACTCCTTCCAGGTGACCGCGACGAACGCGGCGGGCGAGTCCGCGAAGTCGGCGACGGTGACCGGCACGACGGCCGCGACCGGAGGCGGCGGCAGCGGCGCCGGGCTGCCGAAGCACGCGGTGACGGGCTACTGGCAGAACTTCGACAACGGCGCGACGGTCCAGAGGATCGCGGACGTGCCCGCGCAGTACGACATCATCGCGGTGGCCTTCGCGGACGCGACGGCGACACCGGGAGGGGTGTCCTTCACCCTGGACTCCGCCGGCCTCGGCGGCTACACGGTGGACCAGTTCAAGGCGGACATCAGGGCGAAGCAGGCGGCCGGCAAGAAGGTGATCGTCTCGGTCGGCGGCCAGAACGGCACGGTGTCGGTCAGCGACGCGACATCGGCGGCGAACTTCGCCGACTCCGTCCACGCGCTGATGCGGACGTACGGGTTCGACGGCGTGGACATCGACCTGGAGAACGGCATCAACGCCACGTACATGACGCAGGCGCTGCGCGCGCTGTCGGCGAAGGCGGGCCCCTCACTGGTCATCACCATGGCGCCGCAGACGATCGACATGCAGTCGACGTCCGCCGGCTACTTCCGCACGGCCCTGAACGTCAAGGACATCCTCACCGTCGTCAACATGCAGTACTACAACAGCGGTTCGATGCTGGGCTGCGACGGCAAGGTCTACAGCCAGGGCACCGTGGACTTCCTGACGGCCCTGGCCTGCATCCAGCTGGAGGGCGGCCTGGCCCCGTCCCAGGTGGGCCTCGGCCTTCCGGCCTCGGCACGGGCGGCCGGCGGCGGCTACGTCTCCCCGGCGGTGGTGAACAACGCCCTGGACTGCCTGACGAGGGCCACCAACTGCGGAACGTTCAAGCCGTCGCGGACGTACCCGGACCTGCGGGGCGCGATGACGTGGTCGACGAACTGGGACGCGGCGTCGGGCAACGCCTGGTCGGGCCCGGTGGGACCGCACGTGCACGCGCTGCCGTAGGCGCGGGCGGCGGCCGCCAGGGCCGACCGCCGGAGACCCGGTTCCCGGCACTTACCGCGGTCGTGGCAAGAGGCGCGGAAAAAGCTCCGCCGCATGAGCGACGGC
>NZ_JBSFNN010000022.1:0-91043 GCF_053587115.1 Streptomyces sp. NPDC003697 | reverse complement strand
CGTCGATCGCATAGAGGTCGCGATGTACTTCTGAGCGGGTTCTCGATGCCCGACCCTTCGCCGCGCTCCCCACGCCGGTGCATGAGCGCGGCGAGCATGAGCGGGTTCTCGATGCCCGACCCTTCGCCGCGCTCCCCACGTCGGCGCATGAGCGCGGCGAGCATGAGCGGGTTCTCGATGATGGACCCGTCGCCGTGCTCCTCGCGACGGCGCATGAGCGCGGCGAGGAGAAGGGGGTGCTGGATCAGCGATTCGCCGTGCTCCTCACGACGGCGCATGAGCGCGGCGAGCAGAAGCGGATGCCCGATGACCGGCTCCTCACCGCGCTCCTCACGACGGGCCAGCATCGCTGCCAGCAGGAGCGGGCCGAAGGCGGGTTCCTCGCCGAACTGTTCCTGGCCTACCTCGGCCTTTTCCCGGGTGGGAGTCTCCGTCGTTGCCGTCATGTTTCCCTCTTTCTTTGACGCATGACTCATGCGGAGTGCTCGGCTCTGACAATCCTCGCGCTCCGCCCTTCATCGCCATCGTCGAGGCGCACGTTGGGGTCCGCATTTCGATCATGCGCCATATGGCCGAGGAATCACCGAGAGCTCGCGCACGTGGGAAGTGGGTGCTGGAGCCGCGATGTCAGTGGGGGCCTCTACAGTGCGGGCGATGACACAGGCGTGGAGGTGTGCGGGGCTGCGGTGGGCGCCGGCCGGTCCCGAGCTGGAGTGGCACGGCGGGCGCAGGAGCGCGCTGCCCCGCGGGAAGCGGGTGGCGTTCGAGGTCGCGGACGGGGGGAAACGGACGTGCCGGGGAGCGCGGGGGCACACGTGCCCGGTGCGGGCGGTCGTGCCGGGACGCGGCACGGGAGCGCGGTGCGAGGAGTGTGCGCGCCTCGACCGGGCGCACTCCGTGGCCGCCGACACCTTGGCGGACGACCCGCGGCCGTACCGCGTCTATCTGGCCTGGTTCGGTCCCGGGATGACCAAGGTCGGGATCACCGCGCTGGAGCGGGGCCCGGCGCGGCTGCTCGAACAGGGCGCCGTCTGCTTCAGCTGGCTCGGTGCCGGGCCGCTGATGGCCGCCCGGCGCGCCGAGGAACTGCTGCGCGCCGCGCTCGGGGTGCCCGACCGGATCCCCTACGCCGAGAAGCGGGCCGTGCGGTCCGCGCTGCCGGAGACGGCGGCCGCCCGGGCGGCCGAGATCGGGGACCTGCACGCACGGGCCGTGGCGCTCGGCGGCTGGCCGGAGTCGCTGGAGCGGGAGCCCTTCCGCCCCGTCGACCACGCGGAGGTGTTCGGTCTGGCCGGGCTGCCCGCCGCCGTCGGCCAGGTGAGCGAACTCGTCCCGGGCGGCGCCGTGAGCGGTGAGCTGGTCGCCGCCGCCGGGCCGGACCTGCACCTGGCGACCGGCGGCGGCATCGTCGTGCTGGACACCCGCCTGATGACCGGGTGGGAGCTGCGGCCTACGGTGGGCGGTGGTCTGAGCGTTCCGGTGTGCGAGGCAAGGGAGGCGGCAGGTGTACAGGACGGACTCTTCTGAGAGTTCCGGGTGTTCCGGGCAGGAGGTCACCGGGACCGAGCCGGCCGAGGTGCGGCGGTTCTGGCGCCGGCTCGGCGTGCCCGGACTCGTCGACGTCCACACCCACTTCATGCCCGAGCGTGTACTGCGCAAGGTGTGGGACTACTTCGACGGGCTCGGTCCGCTCACCGGCGGCATCGAGTGGCCCATCGCCTACCGGGCGGAGGAGAGCCGCCGGGTCGCGCTGCTGCGGGAGTTCGGGGTCCGCGCCTTCACCGCGATGCTCTACCCGCACAAGCCGGGCATGGCCCGGTGGCTGAACGGCTGGGCGGCCGACTTCGCCCGCCGGACGCCCGACTGCCTGCACACCTGCACCCTCTTCCCCGAGGAGGGAGTCGAGTCGTACGTACGGGAAGCGGTCGAGGCGGGCGCCCGCGTCTTCAAGGCGCACGTCCAGGTGGGCGCCTACGACCCGGCCGACGCACTCCTCGACGAGGCCTGGGGCCTGCTCGCCGAGGCGGGGATCCCGGTCGTGATCCACTGCGGTTCGGGGCCGGCGCCCGGCCGGCACACCGGACCCGGTCCGGTGGGCCGGGTGCTCGCCCGGCACCCCCGGCTGCGGCTGGTGGTCGCCCACCTCGGCATGCCGGAGTACGAGGACTTCCTCGATCTCGCCGAGCGGTACGACGAGGTCCGGCTGGACACGACGATGGCGTTCACCGACTTCAGCGAGCAGCTCGCCCCGTTCCCCCGGCGCGCCCTGCCCCGGCTGGCCGGCCTCGGCGACCGCGTCCTGCTCGGCTCCGACTTCCCCAACATCCCCTACCCGTACGCCCACCAGCTGGACGCCCTGTGGGGCCTCGGACTCGGTGACGACTGGCTGCGCGCGGTGTGCCACGACAACGCGGCGCGGCTGTTCGGCCTGCCCGCCGGCCCCTGACGGCCGGTGAGCGCGCGGGCCACGCAGTGCCGTTCGAGGTGTGCCCCGGACGGCGCCGGTGTCGTTCTCAGGGAAATCACAGACGGGCGGAAGAGCCCTCTCACAGGATGCCGACAAGGTGTCCACCATGACGACGACTTCGCCCCAGGGGCGCACCGATCCGCTCAGGCCGGACGGGAGCCCCGTCCGGGTGCTGGTGGTGGACGACGAGTCGCCGATCACCGAACTGCTCTCCCTGGCCCTGCGGTACGAGGGCTGGCGGATCCGCAGCGCGGGTGACGGGCAGGGCGCGCTCCGGACCGCGCGCGAGTTCCGCCCGGACGCCGTCGTCCTGGACATGGTGCTGCCCGACACGGACGGCCTGTCCGTCCTGGGGCGGTTGCGCCGCGACCTCCCCGGCGTGCCCGTTCTCCTCCTCACCGCCAAGGACGCCGTCGAGGACCGGATCGCCGGTCTCACCGCGGGCGGGGACGACTACGTCACCAAGCCGTTCAGCCTGGAGGAGGTCGTGGCGCGGCTGCGCGGGCTCATCCGCCGCTCAGGTGCCGCCGACCGGCGCCCGGACGCCGTGCTCGTCGTCGGCGACCTTCTTCTGGACGAGGACAGCCACGAGGTGTCGCGGGGCGGGGAGAGCATCCACCTGACCGCCACCGAGTTCGAGCTGCTGCGCTTCCTCATGCGCAATCCGCGGCGAGTGCTCAGCAAGGCGCAGATACTCGACCGGGTCTGGTCCTACGACTTCGGCGGGCAGGCCAACGTCGTCGAGCTGTACATCTCCTACCTGCGACGGAAGATCGACGCCGGCCGCGAGCCGATGATCCACACCCGCCGCGGCGCCGGCTACCTGATCAGGCCCGCGACGTCGTGAGCGGGCGCCGGCCGCCGCGTCCGCGCAGGCGACGGGCGGGGCAGCCGTGCAGCCTGCGGACCCCGCTCGTCCTCGCCTCGGTGGTGCTGATCGCCGTCGTCTGCGCCGTCATCGGCACTGGGGCCACGCTCGCGCTGCGCCCGCACCTCTACGAGCAGCTCGACGGCTGGCTCGGCGAGGGCGCGGCGCGTGCGGCGGGCGTCTTCGGGCCGCCCGACGGCCGCCGGCGGCTTGGGCGGTGGCGGCACGGGCGGCAGCGGCACCGCCTCGCGGATCACCTCGTGGGTCGAGGAGAACTTCCGGAGGGTCACTACGGGTTCGGCCACCTTGTACCTCACGAGGAAGTGACCGCACGCGTTCTTTGGCGTGTTCACCGCCGGCCCGGAGACCGGTGGCCGGTGGGGGCGCTCGGCCGGGCCGCTGTGCGTCGCCGGTCGCGGCGTTGTGGCAGCGGTCCGAGCGGGCAGACTCGGTGAAGGGGACCACCCGCGGCCTCGGGTGACACGGGGGCCACCCGGCGCGGGCCGTGCGTGGCCGCGCGCGGCCCCCTCCGCGCCCCTCGGGGGGCGCCCTTCGCAACCGGCGCCGGAGAACTGAGGAAGGTACGCATGACGAGGGCAGTCCAGCAGCCCGGGGGCGCGGGGCGGACCAGTGTCTGGCTGGAGGGCAAGGCGCGCCGCCGCGGCCGCGGCGGCGGGCAGCCGTCCGGGCTGGACCGCGACCGGATCACCGACGTCACCGTCCGCCTGCTGGACGCCGAGGGCCTGGCGAAGTTCTCCATGCGCCGGCTGGCCGCCGAGCTCAACGTGACGGCGATGTCCGTCTACTGGTACGTCGACACCAAGGACGACCTCCTCGAACTCGCCCTGGACGCCGCCTTCGGGGAGCTGCGGCTGCCCGACCCGGAGACCGACGAGGACTGGCGTGACCAGCTGCGCGGCCTGGCCACCGAGTACCGGGCCCTGCTGGTGCGCCATCCCTGGTTGTCGCCGCTCGCCGGGACCTTCCTCAACATCGGCCCCAACTCGCTCGCCTTCTCGGGCACGGTGCAGCGCGTCGTGCGCCGGACCGGGCTGCCCGAGCACGGCCTGACCGGTGCGATCTCCGCCGTCTTCCAGTTCGTCTACGGCTACGGCACGATCGAGGGCCACTTCAGGGCCCGCTGCACGGACGCGGGGATGGCCCCGGACGACTACTTCCGGCATGCCGTGGACGCGGCGACGCAGTCCCCCGACGCCGCCGGCGTGCTGCGGGAGTCCGCGAGCCTCATGGCGGACCGCGGCGGAGACACGGTCGGGGAGATGCTGGAGCGGGACCTCTCCTTCGCCCTTGAGCTGCTGGTGGCGGGCATCGAGGCGATGGTGCGGCGGGCGGGCGAGGAGCGGTCCGCCCCGTCGTGAGCGGCCGAGCGGCCGCCGGCGGCCCGTTCGCTCCCGGGCCGCCGGGGACGGCAGTCACCGGCCGGACCGCAGCGGACCGTCCCGTCGGGGCGGCCGTCAGCGCTGCGTCCCGTCGCGTCGGCCCCCCACGGCTCGTCCTGCCGCGTCGGCCCTCAGAGGTGCGTCCCGTCCGGGCGGCCGTCAGCACCCCGTGCCCTTCCCGGCTCCCGGCACGGTTCGCCCGCCCCCGTCCGGTGGATCAGCCCTGCCGGTCCTCGACCAGCCGGGCCGGGAAGCCGCCCGTCGCCACCGGACCCCACCGCTCGGGCGTGATCCTGATGATCGACTTGCCCTGCTTCACCATGGCCGCGCGGTACTCGTCCCAGTCCGGGTGCTCCCCGGCGATGTTCCGGTAGTACTCCACCAGCGGTTCCACGGAGTCCGGCGCGTCGACGACCTCGGCCGTCCCGTCGATCTGCACCCAGGGGCCGTTCCAGTCGTCGCTCAGCACGACGAGGCTCACGCGCGCGTCGCGCCGGGCGTTGCGGGTCTTGGCCCGCTCCGGGTACGTGGAGACCACGATCCGGCCCGAGTCGTCGACCCCGCAGGTCAGCGGCGAGGCCTGCGGGTCCCCTCCGGCCCGCCGGGTCAGCAGCAGGGCGCGGTGCCGGGGCCGTACAAAGTCCAGCAGCTCTTCCCGCGATACGCGGGTGTTCGTCGCGATGTTCGGTGCCATGCCCGCAGCCTAAGGGCTGCCGTCGGACTCGCGTCGTCGCCCGAAGGGCGGCCCTGCGTGCGAGGCGTCGTGGGGCGGACGGGAGTTCGGTGACAGGGCACAGGGGCTGTGACCACCCGGTTCAGCCGGGAGCGAGTGCTTGGGACAGGTCGTCGTACACGGGTACGTCCCGCCGTACGCCGGTCAGCTCCAGGACCCGGCTCGGGATGCTGTCGGCTTCCGCAGCCACCCTCAGCCGCACGCGGGAATCCAGCCGGTCCCGTACGTCCTCGACGAGGCGGGCGCCCTGGGTGTCCATGAAGACCGTCCTCGTCAGGTCCAGGACGAGCACGTGCAGCCGGCCGGTGCGGGTGCCGGCGAAGGAGAGGATGCCCGCGCACAGCTCGGAGGCATTGGACAGGTCGATCTCTGGCGGCAGCACGAGCAGGGTGCGGCCGGGAAGGTCGCGCACCCGGCACGGACTCGGGAAGAAGGTCACGGCACTCACCTGCAGAAGAGAGACGTCCATCCGGGTTCCGGGAGGCCGCTTCCTGACCTGTGGGCTCCATTCCACCATCGCCGGACCCCCGGTTCCAGAGGGTGGCGGACAACCGCCCGTAAGGGTGAGGGCGAGCGCACGGAGGGGGACGCGGGACCCGGCGCCGGTGGGGACGGGTCCCAGGGGCCCGGAGAGGACGGGTACCGGGGCCGAAAGCTGCGGGTACCGGCGTCCGACGGGGGACGGCGGCCGGGCGTGTCGGACGGGCCGGAGCCGGGCGGGCGTAGGCGCGGGGGCGGAGTTGAACCGGGCGGAAGTCCCCCCGCAAGGACGGGATAAGGTTCTGTTCGTCCTGTGCTCGCAGTCGGGAATGTGCTGCGGAGCTCTCCTGCGCATGGCCGTACGGTCGTGCATGCCGAAGAGGTTCGTGGTGCCTGCGTCTGACTTTCCTGAATTGCCCGGTTCTCCCGGGGACTTCGAGCTGGCCGAGACCCTGGCGGCGGCGGCTCGGCAGCTGCACGCGTCCGGCACTCCCGACAGCACGATCCAGACCGCCGTCCGGCTGGCCGTGCGCATCCTGCCGGGCGCCGACCACGCCGGCATCTCGGTGCGGGAACGCGGCGACCTCCGCCGCGCCGTCGCCTGGACCGACGAGGTCGTGCGCAAGGCCGAGGGGCTGGACGGGCAGAGCGGCGAGCCCTCGTACTGGGACCACCTGTGGCAGACACCCGTCGTGCGGCTGGCGGACAGTGAGACCGAGGACGGCGGCGGCTTCCTGGCGGACCTCGGCCTGCGCTCGGCGCTCGCGCTGCGGCTGCGCGCCGACAAGCGGCGGCTGACCGTGCTCACGCTCTACGCGCGTGAGCCGCGCGCCTTCGACGAGACGGCGACGCGGATCGGACGGCTGTTCACCGCGCACGTCAGCCTCGCCCTGGAGTCGGCGACCGTGCGGGAGCAGCTCACCGAGGCGATGCGCACCCGGGACCTCATCGGTCAGGCGACCGGCATCCTCATGGAGCGGCTCGACATCGACGCGGCGGAGGCCTTCGACAGTCTGATCCGCGCCTCGCAGCGGGAGAACGTCAAGCTGCGCGACCTGGCCCGCCGTGTGGTGGACGCGAACAGGCCGGGGTGACGTTCCGGGGTCTCCGTCCGGCGACGGCGGGCCCGCGCCGTGATGGCGCGGGCCGTGGAGTCGCCCGACGGGGCGGCGGGTGGCGCGGGAGGCGGACGGCGTCCGCCCGCCGTCACGCGGAGGGCAGCGACTCGCCCTGGACCGCCTGGATGTCGAGTTCCACCCTCAGCGTGGTCCCGACGGCGGCGATGCCCGCCTGGAGCACCTGGTTGTAGTTCATGGCGAAGTCCTCGCGGTGCAGCTCCGTGGTCGCGCGGAAGGCGGCCCGGGTGCCGCCCCAGGGGTCGGCGCCGGTGCCGAGGTAGGCCAGCTCCAGGTCGACCGAACGGACGACGCCGTGCATGCCCAGCTCGCCGTGGACGGTCCAGCGGTCGGAGCCCGCCTCCGTCACGCCCGTGGAGCGGTAGGTGATCCGCGGGTAGGCCTCGACGTCGAGGAAGTCCGGGGACCTCAGGTGCCCGTCCCGCATACGGTTGCCCGTGTCGATGGAGTCCGCGCGGATCACCGCCTCGACCCGGGACTTGGTGACGTCGTCCGGCGCGATCTCGATGGTGCCGGAGAACTCGGTGAAGCGGCCGTGCACGCTGGAGATGCCCAGGTGCTGGGCGACCGCGGCCACCGAGGAGTGCGCCGGGTCGATGGTCCACGGTCCCGGCGGCGGGAGCTCGGTGCCGCCCTGCCGGGCCAGGGTCACCGTGCCGATCTCCGCCCGGCCGCTCGCGGTGACGATCGCGCTGGAGGCGGCGGGCGCGTAGCCGACCGCCGTGACGATGACCGTGTACGCCCCCGGCGCCAGGGCGGTGGTGTCCCGGACCGTGCCTTCCTGGTCGGCCTCGGCGCGGAGCACCTGCGTGCCCCTCATGTCGGTCACCGTGACGACCGCGTGCGACACGGCCCATCCGTCCCGGGTGCGGATCCTCGCGGTCAGTCCCATCCCGTTTTCTCCCTGCACATCATTGCAAACCGGTCGTAAAAAACCGGCCCGCGCGGGGCGCACCTCCGCTCGGAGCGCGCCCTCGCACGGGCCGGGTGGTGCCTACTCGCCCGGGTGGGCCAGTTCGATGTCGTGGTCGTCGACGCCGCGGCCGCTGACCGACAGGGCCGTCGCCACCGGCGGGTAGCCCGTCGCGATGACCGTGTACTCGCCGCTGCTCAGGTCGGCGAAGGCGTACGCCCCGTCCGCACCGGTGGTGGCCGTGCCGACCACGTTGCCCGCCGCGTCCACCAGCGTCACCCGGGCGTCCGCGAGGGGACCGTGCGGGGCGCGCACGACGCCCTGCACCTGGGCGCCGGCGTCAAGGTCTATCTCGACCCGGGTGACCCCGGTGCCGCCCACATCGACCGGCAGCGCCCGCGGCCGGTACCCGTCGGCGTTCACGGCGACGGTCACCGCGCCGGGCACCAGCTCGGCGAAGGAGAACTCGCCCTGCTCACCGGTGGTCCCGGTGGCCAGCAGATCCCCGCGCACGTCGGTGACGATCACCATCGCGTCCTGGACCGGCAGCCCGTTCTCGGTGGCCCGCACCAGACCGGTCAGGCCGCTGGTGCCGCTGAGCAGGATGTCGTAGGACACCGGCTCGCCGCCCACCACGATCGTGGACGCCTGCGGCTGGTGGCCGTCGGCGGCCGCGATCAGGACGTACGAGCCCGCGCCCGGCGCGTCCACCGCGTAGCCGCCGTCGGCCTGGGCGACCGAACGGCCCAGCTGGCGGCCCGTCAGCGAGATCAGCGTCACGGCGGCCTGCGGCACCGGGGCGCTCTCGGCGCCGCGGACGAAGCCGCGCACCGGGACACCGCTGCCGTCACCGGAGGCGGTTCCGGCGGGCGTCGCGGCCGCGAGCCGCTGCGTGCCCTCGGGGCCGGCATCGGCGGTGGAGGCGGCCACGAACCGGTCGGGCACCTGCTCGGCGGCCGGGGCGCCGGACTCGGCGGGGGCCTGGGCCTCCGCGACGGTGGGGCCGGCGGCCGGGTCCACCGGTACGCCCTCGCCCTCGGCGGCCTGCGCCAGGGCGCCCTTCGTCCGCAGCGGGACCTCCTTGATGAACAGGCTGATCAGGAAGGCGAGGGCGGCCAGCGCGGCGGCGATCAGGAAGACGTCGGCGATGCCGTGGCCGTAGGCGCTCTCCATGACCGTGCGCAGCGGCGCGGGCAGCGCGTCCATGTGCGGGATGCTGCTGTTGGCGGAACCGGACCCGGCCATCGCGGCGGCGTACTTCGGGTCGATGGTCGCCAGGCCGTCCTTGACGTAGTCGGTGATCCGGTGGGCCATCACCGCGCCGAGCGCGGAGACGCCGACCGCACCGCCGAGGCTGCGGAAGAAGGTGACCGTGGAGCTGGCCGAACCGAGGTCGCCGGGGGCCACCTGGTTCTGCGTGCACAGCACGAGGTTCTGCATCATCATGCCGAGGCCGAGACCCAGCAGGGCCATGAAGACGCCGATCTTCCAGTAGTCCGTGTCGTACCGGATGGTGCCCAGCAGACCCAGCCCGGCCGTCACCAGGACGCCACCGCTGACCAGCCACGCCTTCCAGCGGCCGGTACGGGTGATGAGCTGGCCGGAGACGGTCGAGGAGACGAACAGACCGCCGATCATCGGGATCGTCATGACACCCGACATCGTCGGGGACTTGTCGCGGGCCAGCTGGAAGTACTGGCTGAAGAAGACGGTGCCGCTGAACATCGCGATGCCGACGAAGAGCGAGGCCAGCGACGCGAGCGAGATGGTGCGGTTGCGGAACAGGCGCAGCGGGATGATCGGCTCGCGCGCCTTGGATTCGACGAGGACGAACAGCGCGCCCAGGACGATCGCGCCGGCGACCATCGTGTACGTCTGCCACGACACCCAGTCGTACTTGTCACCGGCGAAGGTGACCCAGATCAGCAGCAGCGAGACGGCGGCCGAGATGAGCGCGGCGCCGCCCCAGTCGACCTTGACCTCCCGCTTGATCACCGGCAGGTGCAGGGTCTTCTGCAGCACGAACAGCGCGATCACGGCGAAGGGCACGCCGACGTAGAAGCACCAGCGCCAGCCCAGCCAGGAGGTGTCGGTGATGACACCGCCGAGCAGCGGGCCGCCGACGGTGGCGACGGCGAACGTGGCGCCGAGGTAGCCGGAGTACCGGCCGCGCTCACGCGGGGAGATCATCGCGGCCATGACGATCTGCGCCAGGGCCGACAGGCCGCCGGTGCCGATTCCCTGCACCACACGGCAGGCGATCAGCATGCCGGGGTTCTGCGACAGGCCCGCCGCCGCCGAGGCGACGACGAAGATCACGAGCGCTATCTGGACGAGCGCCTTCTTGCTGTACAGGTCGGCGAGCTTGCCCCACAGGGGAGTGGAGGCGGTCATCGACAGCAGGGCGGCGGTGACCACCCAGGTGTAGGCGGACTGGCCGCCTCCGAGGTCGCTGATGATCTCCGGCAGCGCGTTGGAGACGATCGTGGACGACAGGATCGCCACGAACATTCCGAGCAGCAGCCCGGAAAGCGCCTCCATGATCTGCCGGTGCGTCATCGCAACGCCGCCGGAGGGGCCTCCCCCGTGCTTGGCGTGAGCCCGCACACCGGCTGGTGTGGTCGTAGCCATGGGCTTCCTTTTCTTACGTGCTTGCGGGTGTACGGGTGGTCTGTTCGACTACGGGTGCGGGGATCCGGGGCGGGGCGGACCGGCAGTCGCCGAAGCTCGCGCGCAGGCGCGTCATCAGCCGGATGAGCTGGCCGACCTCCTCGTCGGTCCAGTCACTCAGCCGGTCGGCGAGCAGGTGAGCGGTCCACTCGGACAGATCGTCGAGCCGGTGCCGGCCCTCCGTCGTCAGGCGCAGGATGCGTGAGCGCCTGTCCGCCGGGTCGGGGAGCCGTTCGATCCAGCCGCGCTCGGCGACGTGCGCGACATGCCGGCTGGTGACCGACATGTCCACGGCGAGCAGCTCCGCGAGCCTGCTCATGCGCATGTCCCCGTGGCGGCCGAGCAGTGTCAGCACGGCGGCGGAGCCGGCCGGGCAGTCGGACGGCAGGATGCGTCCCATGCCCCGTTTCACGGCGCCGACGGCGCTGAGCTGACGCGCCAGCTCTTCGTACTGGGCGCGCTCGGCCATCACATCTCCCGTATTCGTTGCTTAGGGCAACCATAGAAGCTGTTGGTTGCTGCAGGCAAACAAGTAGCGGGTGAGCGTCGCAAAGACTTGGTAAAGGCGCGTATTGCTGGTGCGAACACCCAGCTCAACGGGGATGACGGCGGCCGCGAGCGACCTGGCCGGGGACGCGCGGCGGTGCCGGAACGCCGTGCGGGCCGCCGGGGGGCACGACCGCCGGCGTGGGGCGGCTCACCGGGCAGCGCCCGAGTCCGGGCCCGGTCCGCCGGGCTGTCCGGGAGTCCGGGCCGGTCTTGCGGGGCTGTGTGGGACTCCGTGCCGGTCCCACCGGGCTGTGCCGTGGCAACCGGCCCCGCAGGGTCCGCCAGGTCCGCCGCGGCCTGGGCGCCCCGTGGGGCAGCGGTGGGTGGGGAGCCTCGCCCGCCGGCGGACCGTACCCGGAGGATCCGGGCGGATCGGCTGGCTCTCGTGGACCCCTCCGGACCCTCAACTCCACCCGGGCTTGGGCCGTTCACGCGTATTCGCTAGGGTCTCGGGCCATGGCTAACACCCAGGGCCCCCAGGGCAACTACGACCCCGCCGGCAGCACCCAGATGTTCCGCGCGTTCGTCGACGAGGCGGCCCCCCAGGCCAGTCCGCAGCAGACCCAGTCGGGTCCGCGGGTCGGTCTGATCGCCGGGATCGTCGTCGCCGTCGTGATCGTCGCCGCGGTGGCCTGGCTGGCGCTCAAGTAGAACGCGCCGCCACTGCCCACGGCCGCGCTCCTCGGACGACGGGCGGCCGCCCGTTCCACGGTGCGCATCCGGCGGTGAATCCGCGATGTGGCCTCCGGCAGTGTGCGTCGACCGGGGGCGGACCGACGACGGCCGCCGATGCGACCGTGAGGGCGCCTCGGCGGCCATGGGCCGGCGTCCCCCGCAGCCCGGGAAGATGTCCCGGGACCCGCGGGGACTCGGGGGACTCAGTCCGAGATCAGACCTTCCCGCAGTTGCGCCAGGGTGCGGGTCAGCAGCCGGGAGACGTGCATCTGGGAGATGCCGACCTGCTCGCCGATCTGCGACTGCGTCATGTTGGCGAAGAAGCGCAGCATGATGATCTGCCGCTCCCGGGGCGGCAGCTTGGCCAGCAGGGGCTTGAGCGACTCGCGGTACTCGACGCCCTCCAGGGCCTGGTCCTCGTAGCCGAGGCGGTCCGCCAGCGAGCCCTCGCCGCCGTCGTCCTCGGGTGCCGGGGAGTCCAGTGACGAGGCGGTGTAGGCGTTGCCGACCGCCAGGCCGTCGACGACGTCCTCCTCCGACACGCCCAGCACGGCGGCGAGTTCGCCGACGGTCGGGGACCGGTCGAGCTTCTGGGAGAGCTCGTCGCTGGCCTTCGTCAGGGCCAGCCGCAGCTCCTGCAGGCGGCGCGGGACGCGGACCGACCACGAGGTGTCGCGGAAGAACCGCTTGATCTCGCCCACGACGGTGGGCATGGCGAATGTCGGGAACTCCACGCCCCGCTCGCAGTCGAACCGGTCGATCGCCTTGATCAGGCCGATCGTGCCGACCTGGACGATGTCCTCCATCGGCTCGTTGCGCGAGCGGAACCGGGCGGCCGCGTAACGGACCAGCGGGAGGTTCAACTCGATCAGGGTGTCCCGGACGTAGGCGCGTTCGGGACTGTTCTCGTCGAGCGCGGCGAGCCGCAGGAACAGGGAGCGGGACAGCGTGCGGGTGTCGATGTCCTCCGGGGCCGGCGGGGCCGGCGTGGGGGCGGTCGGAAGGGCCGGGGCCGGGGTGGCCGCCAGGGCCACTCCGTCGTCGAGAGCGTCGAGGGCGTCGAGCGCCTCGGGCGCGCCCTCGCTCTTCGTGAGCGTGAGCACCTTGGAGCTGCCCTGATCTGCGGACATGCCACCCCCTCTGGGTCGCGGGACGGTCGCGGCCGGCCTCCTCGGGGAGGAGAACGCAGCCTTCACCTGAATACCGGAGCCGAAGCCGCGGCAAACGCGCTTCCCGCAGAATGTCACATGTCGGCAACGCGCCGTAGTGACATGTCGACATCTGGAACGGCAATCGGCGCTGTCCACACGGGGCCTGACGGTCTGTCGGGGCGCGGGTGTCGGTATCCGCGCTGATGAGGGCATTCCGCCTTACGGGTTACGCCTCGATCCGGTTGGCGGACCGCAGGCGCTGGAAGCTACGTGCCAGCAGCCGGGAGACGTGCATCTGCGAGACGCCGAGTTCGGCGCTGATCTGCGACTGGGTCAGATTGCTGTAGTAACGCAGCAGCAGGATCCGCTGCTCCCGCTCGGGCAGCTGGACGAGCAGGTGGCGCACCAGGTCGCGGTGCTCCACTCCGTCCAGGGCCGGATCCTCGTAGCCGAGCCGGTCCAGCAGGCCGGGCAGCCCGTCGCCCTCCTGGGCGGCCTCCAGGGACGTCGCGTGGTACGACCGCCCCGCCTCGATGCAGGACAGCACCTCCTCCTCGGTGATCCGCAGCCGCTCGGCGATCTCGGCGGTCGTCGGGGAGCGTCCGAAGGCGGTCGTCAGGTCCTCGGTGGCGCCGTTGACCTGCACCCACAGCTCGTGCAGCCGGCGCGGCACGTGAACGGTGCGGACGTTGTCGCGGAAGTACCGCTTGATCTCGCCGACCACCGTCGGCATCGCGAACGTCGGGAACTGCACACCCCGGTCGGGGTCGAAGCGGTCGATGGCGTTGATGAGCCCGATGGTGCCGACCTGGACGACGTCCTCCATCGGTTCGTTGCGGGAGCGGAAACGGCCCGCCGCGTAGCGCACGAGCGGGAGATTGGCCTCGATGAGCGCGCCGCGCACGCGGGTGTGCTCCGGCGTTCCGGGTTCGAGCTCCTTCAGCTGGGCGAAGAGCACCTGGGTCAGTGCCCGCGTGTCGGCGCCGCGGCGTTTGGCCGGTGCCTGAGCGGAAGCCTCTTCCTGGGGCGGCGCAGTACTGGCCGGCACGGTCAACGCCACCTCTTCGTCGATCAACTCATCCGTCAAAAGCGGTCATAGCATCACAAGACAGGTGCACCGTGTTCAAGCACCGCATAACCACGTGTTGAGGGAGGAAGAAGGCCGTGAGAAGCGGAACAGCCCCGCACCGGGAGGGTGCGGGGCCGGCCGTCGTGAGCTGGTGCGGCCGCGGGGCTCAGAACTCGTAGTCCGCCATCACCCAGGTGGCGAACTCGCGCCACAGCGCGACGCCCGCCCGGTGTGCCGGATGGTCCAGGTACCGCTGGAGGGCGCCCGCGTCCTCGACGGCCGAGTTGATCGCGAAGTCGTAGGCGATGGGCCGGTCGCTGATGTTCCAGCCGCACTCCCAGAAGCGCAGGTCGCCGATCTGCCCGCCGAGGGCGCGGAAGGCCTCGGCGCCCGCCACGACGCGCGGGTCGTCTCGCTCGACGCCGTCGTTCAGCTTGAAGAGGACCAGGTGGCGGATCATGAGCTACCTCCGTGAGCGGCCCAGCTCATGAAGTCGCCTAGGGCCTTGGCGGCGTCCGATATGCCCTCGAATCCTATCTGCACGTAGTCCGCGGCCTTGGCCGGATCCGTGATGATCACGTAGAGCGCGAAGACCACGAGGACGTAGACGGCGATCTTCTTGGCGTTCACGGCCATCGCGGCCTCCCCCTGTCGCTGGTTGCCCGGAGCGCTGTTGATGATCGCACGAAGGGCCCCGCCGTGTGGCGGGGCCCTTCTCCGGCGGTAGCGGAGGGATTTGAACCCTCGGTGACTTGCGCCACACTCGCTTTCGAGGCGAGCTCCTTCGGCCGCTCGGACACGCTACCGAGGGAGACCTTACAGCAAGGTGCCCCGAGGTTTGAAATCCGTTCCCGGGGGTTCTGCCAGGAGCCGGTCCCTTCCCGGCGGGCACCGGCGGAGCTCGGCGGACGCGGTGCATCTCGGTGGAAGCGGTGGACACCTGCGGACGCCGGGGGCAGCGCCGGAACCCCCGGGACCGGGCGGGTCAGCGGGTGCGGAAGAAGTCGGTGAGGACCTGGGCGCACTCCTGCGCCAGCACGCCCTCGATCACCTCGGGGCGGTGGTTGAGCCGGCGGTCCCGTACGACGTCCCACAGGGAGCCCGCGGCACCCGCCTTCTCGTCGCGCGCGCCGTACACCACGCGGTCCACCCGGGAGAGCACGATGGCGCCCGCGCACATGGTGCACGGCTCCAGTGTCACCACGAGGGTGCATCCGGACAGCCGCCACTGTCCGACCGCGGCGGCGGCGCGCCTGATGGCCAGTACCTCCGCGTGCGCGGTCGGATCGCCGGTGGCCTCGCGCTCGTTGTGCCCGGCGGCGAGCACGGTCGTGCCGTCGGCGGCCAGCACCACGGCGCCGACCGGCACGTCCCCGCCCCGGACGGCCCGCCGGGCCTCGTCCAGAGCGAGTCCCATCGCCGGCCGCCAGGGCTCGCGCACCGGGTCGGGCACGCGGACCGGCGGAGGCGTACGGCCCGGGGGCGGCGCGTCGCCGCCGGCGGGCGTGCCGTGCGGCCCCGGGGCACCGGACGGGGGCCCCTCCGGGTCCGGGGAGCCGTCCGGGGCCGGTTGCGGTGTCGTATCCGGATCCTGCACGGTCAGCGGACGGTCTCCAGCACCTCCGAGGCGCCCAGGGCCTCGGCGATCGCGCTCAGCGCGTCGTCCGCGTCCAGGGCGCGCAGCTCCTTCTCGCCGACGCCGAGGTCGTCGAGGATCTCGCCGTCGCCGAGGGGGCCGTGCGTGATGGTCTCGGCGGAGCCGGGCTCGTCCTCGTCCTCGTCCTCGGCGGACGCGGGCTCACCGTCCTCGGTGCCGTCGAGGTCCAGGGCGTCGAGGTCGGGGACGTCGTCGCCGGGCTCCCGGCCGAGCAGTTCGTCGGTGAGCAGGATCTCGCCGTACGAGCTGCGGGCCGCGGCGGCGGCGTCCGAGACGTAGATACGAGGGTCGTCCTCGCCGTCCACGCGGACGACGCCGAACCACGAGTCCTCCTGCTCGATGAGGACGAGCACCGTGTCGTCCTCGGTCGAGGCGTCCCGGGCCAGGTCGGCCAGGTCGGCCAGCGTCTCCACATCGTCGAGCTCCGTGTCGCTCGCTTCCCACCCGTCTTCGGTGCGCGCGAGCAGTGCGGCGAAGTACACCGTGACTCTCCCACTGGTCATAGGGTGCCGGTTGGGAATCCCCCCGGCGGAGGTTCTGGGCGGAGAGAGCTGGGCTCCGAGCCCCACCCACTCGGAATCGTGGCAGAAACCAGGCGCTCAGGGGATGTCTTCGGCCCCCTGTGTCCGGCACTTTCGACCGCAGTTCCGAGACGGACTCACCAGCACGCTCGTTGCCGCCTTCTGCGGATCGTACGCGGCTTTTCCGGGCGTCCAAGCATGCCCACCGGCGCAACGCCGGACCCGTCGTGGATCTTCCCGGCGGGCTGGCCGCAGGCTTCCGCCGGTAACCCGGCAGGCTTCCACGGGTAGCCCGTCCGGTGTCCGCCGGTGGCCCGTCCGGTGCCGCGGCCGGTGTCGGTGCGGAGCGCCTCCGGTCTCAGTGCGGGGTCCGGCCGGCGTATGCCGACCACCGCGACCTGCCCGTTTCCGGATGTTCACCAGCGGAACGTACGCATCCGCATCGCGTGTCGCAGTCGGGCGGCCTTGGCGCGGCGCGGCTGGACGCGGTCGCGCAGCGCGCGCGCCTCGGCGAGCTCGCGCAGGAACCGGGCGCGGCGCCGCCGGCGCTCGGCGTCCGTCTCGGGCAGGCCGGGCGTGTCCGGCGTGTCCGGTGCCGGGCTCTCCCGGTGTGACGTCGGATGCTCGCGGAATTGCCGGTCAGGCATTGGTTCACCACCCCAGTCCGTCTCCCCACGTTCCCCACGGCGGCCGGTTTGATGCCGGTAAAGCGCTGGACGGGGGGCCGGGGCCGGTGCGGTCCGGGGCGGCGATAGCGGGCGGGCGGGCGGTCACGGGGCCCGGTTACTGTTAGGCCCATGCGTCTCCACGTCGTCGACCACCCCCTGGTCGCCCACAAACTCACCACCCTGCGCGACCGCCGCACCGACTCCGCGACCTTCCGCCGGCTCGCCGACGAACTGGTCACCCTGCTGGCCTACGAGGCCACGCGGGACGTGCGCACCGAACAGGTCGACCTCGACACCCCGGTGGCCCGCACCACCGGCGTCAAGCTCTCCCACCCGCGTCCGCTGGTGGTGCCGATCCTGCGGGCCGGCCTCGGCATGCTGGACGGCATGGTGCGGCTGCTGCCGACGGCCGAGGTGGGCTTCCTCGGCATGATCCGCAACGAGGAGACGCTGCAGGCCTCCACGTACGCGACGCGCATGCCGGAGGACCTCTCCGGCCGCCAGGTCTACGTCCTCGACCCGATGCTCGCCACCGGCGGCACACTGGTCGCCGCGATCAAGGAGCTGATCAGGCGCGGTGCCGACGACGTGACCGCGGTGGTCCTGCTGGCCGCGCCCGAGGGCGTCGAGGTCATGGAGCGGGAGCTGGCCGGCACCCCGGTGACGGTCGTGACGGCCTCGGTGGACGAGCGCCTCAACGAGCACGGCTACATCGTGCCCGGCCTCGGGGACGCGGGCGACCGGATGTACGGGGCCGCCGAGTAATCAGGGGCTGTCCGGCGGCTCATGCCGGAGACGCGGGGTACGGCACGCCCGTCCGCGGCGTTGCCGTCGGTTGCCGACGCCCCGCGTCGACGCCGCTTTCCACCGTGCAGCCGCACGCACCGTACCCCGCTCATCCGGGCTGCGAAGTGCGGTCTCCTCCGGCCTGCTCCGCCGGACAGCCCCCTGGCCCCCGTTCCGGGGGGCGCCGCCCGGCCGCCTGTGCCGGGGCCGCCCGGTCACCAGGGGATACGGCGGCTCAGCAGCCCTTCTTCGGGGTGGGCGCCGCCGGCGTCGGCGCGGCCAGGGCCGTCAGCGCCTTGTCGGCGTCCGCGCGCGGCGTCAGCGCCTGGAAGCCGTCCCCGATGATCAGGTCGACGTCGGCGCCCTTGCGGGCGTCCGTGCGGCGCTCGGCGGTGGTCAGCTGGGTGGCGAGCACGGGCAGCGAGGTGTTGAGGGACGAGGCGGGGCCCAGGAGGAGCCCGCTGCCCTTGACCTTCTTGTCGAACTGCTGGGTGGCGTTGCCCACCTGACCGATGCGGAAGCCGCGCTTCTTCAGCTCGTCCGCGGTCTGCTTGGCCAGGCCGCTGCGGGGCGTGGCGTTGAAGACGTTCACCGTGATCCCGGCCGGCTTGGGCAGCACCCGGGGCGGGGCCGTGGGCGAGGAACCCTTCCGGGCCGACGCGGACAGCGTGGCCGCGCAGTCCGTCCCGGCGCCGCCCGCCTCGGCCCTGCCGCCACCGCTGAAGACGTCGACGAGCTGCAGCGTGCCCCAGCCGAGCACGCCGAGCGCGACGACGGAGGCCACGGACAGCATCACGAGCCTGCCGCGCCGCCGGGGCCTGCGCATTCGCGGGTATTTGTTCCCCGTGATCCGGTACTGCCCGCCCATGCCGGGGGGAGTCAGCATGCTCATGAGCGCAGCGTAGTGCGCGCGGGCGGTGATTCCTACTAGATGATCATTGGACGGGGCCCAGCAGAACCCGAAAGGTCCACACCGGAACCGAATGGCGGTGTGGGGGACCGGGTTCGGCGGTGCGCGGGGGATGGTCCGGGCGGTGCGCGGGGGATGGTCCGGGCGGTGCGCGGGGAATGAGCCGGGCGATCCGCGGGGACGCGCCCGCTGGTTGACGGGGTGCGCGTTCCGGCCGTGCGCCAGGGGCGCGGGCCGGCCATGTGCGGGGACGGCTCAGGGTCTGCGCGGGGACGCGCTTTGGCGGTCCGCGGGGGATGGGCGGGGCGGTGCGCGGGGACGCGCTCCGGCGGTCCGTCCGCGCTCAGTCCAGCTCGAGCACGCGTGCGTGCAGCACCTGGCGCTGCTGGAGCGCCGCCCGCACCGCGCGGTGCAGGCCGTCCTCCAGATACAGGTCGCCCTGCCACTTCACGACATGGGCGAAGAGGTCGCCGTAGAAGGTGGAGTCCTCGGCGAGCAGCGTCTCCAGGTCGAGTTGCTGCTTGGTGGTCACCAGCTGATCGAGGCGGACCGGGCGCGGCGCGACGTCCGCCCACTGCCGGGTGCTTTCCCGGCCGTGGTCGGGGTACGGCCGGCCGTTTCCGATGCGCTTGAAGATCACACGGAAAGCCTACCGGCCCCGGCGTTCCGGGCGCAGCCATGGCGACGGAGTGCGACGTGGGAAATGTCGTGGAGAACCCGGGCAAAGCGGCATCATGTCACGTCGGGTCAGCGGTGGCGGAACGCGCCGTGGCGACCGCTCCCCGTCCGGCGGGAGTTCGCGGCGTGACCGCGCGAGGGCGCCGTCGCGGTCTGCGGGACGCGTCCGCCGGTGGCCGACTCGCCCACACCGGTGGGGACTTGCCTGCTCGCGTACCGGCTCGCCGGCCGCCCCGCGGCGGCACCCGTGTCGCCCCGTCCGGCGTCGGCGCACAGTTGTCCACAGCCTGTGGATAACGGGGAGTGGCTCGGGGCGCACTGAGCCTCCGTCGGGTCCGGACGGAGGGGTGCGGGACCCCTTCGAGTCCGCCGCCCTTCCCGCGCCGAGCCCGCTCCTGCGCGGATGCGCCGCGTTCCCCTTCGCTCTTGGTGTTCGCCCGCACGGCGTACGGCCGCCCCCGGGTGGGGTGTTCACACGGTGCGTGGGACGCGTGCGGCGTGGCCGCGGATCCGGAGCGCCGTCGCGATCTCGACGATCCCGACGACCACCAGCCACCAGCCGGCCACCAGGACCAGCACGGCGACCGACTCCAGCGGCGAGACGATCAGGACGGCGCCGGCGGCGAAGGTGAGCAGGCCCAGGCAGATCTGCCAGCCGCGCGCGGGTGCCGTCCGGTCGTGCACGGCGGCCAGCGTCTGCGTGATCCCGCGGATCACCCACCCGATGCCGATCCACAGGGCGAGCAGCAGGATCGACTGGAGGGTGCCGCGGAAGCAGAACAGGCCCAGCAGGATGGACAGCGCCCCGCTGACGAACGCCAGCACGCGCAGCGAGGCCGTCCTGTGCGTGCCGAACGCGGCCGCCAGCTGGAGCACGCCGCTGACGAGGAGGTACAGACCCAGCAGGATCGCGGCGGCCAGCAGGGAGGGCCCCGGCCAGACCAGCATCAGGACGCCCAGGACCAGAGCCGCCACTCCGGCGGCGAGGACGGCCCGCCAGGCCGCGCGCGAGAGGGTGTGCAGGGGGCCCTCCAGCGGCCGTTCGTCGTACAGCGGCGGGGCGTGCGGGGCGCGTGCCGCGTGCACGCGGCGGTCGTCGTACTCCTGGCCCCACGGGGAGCCGCTCGGTGGCTCGCTCATGCCCCATGCTGGGACCGGGCGGACGTGTCCGGCCAGTGGGGGCGGGCCGGTCGGCTGACGCCGGCACCTGAACGGTCGCCGGAACGGCCGGCGCCTGGTTTCGCGCCGGGTCCGCACGGCTGGGGGATCCCCCTCTGCGGACCGGCGCGCTCCGGTACCGGGTCCCTGCCCGCGCCCTCAGTCCTCGGGCGCCCTGGCCGACTTGGCCGCCGCCTTCGTCTCCTGCTTGTACGCCCGCACCTCGGCCAGCGACTCGGGCCCGGTGATGTCGGCGACGGACCGGAAGGAGCCCGGGTCGCCGTAGGAGCCCGCGGCCTCGCGCCACCCCTCGGGCCGCACGCCGAGCTGTTTGCCGAGCAGGGCGAGGAAGATCTGCGCCTTCTGCTTGCCGAACCCGGGCAGCCCCTGGAGCCGTTCCAGCAGCTCGCGCCCGCTGCCGACGTCCCTCCACAGGGCCTCGGGGTCGCCGTCGTAGTGCTCGACGAGGTGCCGGCACAACTGCTGGATCCGCTTGGCCATCGACCCGGGATAGCGGTGCACGGCCGGTTTGTCCGACAGCAGCCGGGCGAAGGTCTCCGGCTCGAACGCCACGATCTCGTGCGCGTCCAGGTCGTCGGTGCCCATCCGCCGGGCGATGGTCGCCGGGCCCTTGAACGCCCACTCCATGGGAATCTGCTGGTCCAGCAGCATCCCGATCAGTGCGGCGAGCGGGCTGCGCCCGAGCAGCGCGTCGGCCTCGGGGTCCTGGGCGAGGTGCAGCGTGACGTCCATGTCACGATGATCACCCCGCGCCGTCTCCGTCGCAGCCGGGGGCGGTCTGCCGGCCCACGGCGGGGCCCGGCCGGCCCCTGCGGGCGGGCCCCGGGGTGAGTGATGTCCGGGCCCGGTCCGTACCTGTTCAGAAGCCCAAGTCCCACAACGGAGAAGTGACGTGGCCCGACGGCGGAGCGAGGGATGTGACGGCAGTGCGCGCTGCGGACGGCAGGGACGGCGAGAACGCCGAGGATGCCGGGGACACGCAGAGCGTCGAGACCATCAGGGGCTCCGGGGCGGCCGGCGGCTTCCGGGGGCGGTGCTGCTCGGCGCGCTCCTGGTCCTGCTCCTCCTCGGCGGAGCCGGAACCGCCTCGGCGCACGCCGCCCTCCGCGCGGCCGACCCGGCCGACGGCAGCGTCGTCAGGACGGCCCCCCGCGCCGTCACGCTGACCTTCACCGAGTCCGTCGGCCTGCTCGACGACTCCTTCCGCCTGTTCGACCCCGACGGGCGGCGCGTGCGCACGGGCGAGGCGGAACACGCGTCCGGCCGGGGCGACACCGCGCGCGTGCCGTTGCCGTCCGGGCTGGGGCAGGGCACGTTCACCGTTGCGTGGCGCGTGGTGTCGGCGGACAGCCATCCGGTCTCCGGGGCCTTCACCTTCTCCGTCGGCAAGCCGTCCCCGACGGCGGCGGTCGCCGCGGGCCCGGTGGAGGACCCGGTGACCGGCGCTCTCCACGCTCTCGCGCGCTACGCGGCGTACGCGGCCCTGGCCCTGCTCATCGGCACGGCGACGTTCGTCCTGGCCTGCCGTCCGCCCGATCCGGGCGCGCTGCGCCGGCCGCTGGCGGCCGGCTGGTGGGTCCTGCTCGCCTCGACGGTCGTCCTGGTGCTGCTGCGGGCCCCCTACGAGACGGGCGCGGGTCCGGCCTCGGCCTTCGACGCCGAGTCCCTGGGCCGCACGCTGACGAGCCGCCCCGGCCTAGCCCTGGTCACCCGGCTCGCGCTGCTTCCGCCGACCGCCGTCGTCCTCGTACGGCTGCTTCGGCGCCGCGGGCGGGGCCCCTCACGCCCGATGCTCGCGGGGGGCACCGCCCTGGCCCTCGCCCTGGCTCTTACCTGGGCGGCGGCCGAGCACGCGTCGGCCGGGATCCAGGTCCCCGTGGCGATGACGTCCTCCGTGCTGCACCTGCTGGCCATGGCGGTCTGGCTCGGCGGTCTGACGGCCCTGCTCACGACGCTGCGCCGGGCACCGGGGGGCGCGGCGGGGGACACGGTGGGGCGAGAGGCTGCTGCGGGCGATGCGGGCGGACGGGAGGCCACCGGGGGGCGGGATACCGCGGCGGAGGCGGACGGTGTCACCGCACTGACCGCGACGGTGGCCCGCTTCTCCCGCCTCGCCCTCGCCGCCGTGACCGTCCTGCTGGTCACCGGCGTCTACCAGTCCTGGCGCGGCCTCGGCTCGTGGACCGCGCTCACCGGCACGGCGTACGGGCGGCTCCTGCTCGCCAAGGTGGCGGTCGTCATCGTGCTGCTCGCCGCCGCGGGCCGTTCGCGTCGCTGGACGGCGAGGTGGTCGGCGCCGGCGGTGCCCAGGAGGCCGGGCGACCCCGACCGGTCCCGGGAGCCGGAGCGGGAGCCGAGCGCGGCCACGGCCCCTTCCGTGTCGCGCGCGGCAGCGCCCTCCTCCTCCTCCTCCTTCTCCTCCACATCGCCGAACGCAGCCGTGCGCTCCTCGGCGCCCGGTGCGCCCGGCGTGTCCGCAGCCGAGCCCGATAAGGCCACGCCCGCCGGTACCTCGAAGGAGACCGCCGATACGCCGAAGGCCGCCGGCACTCCGAAGGAGGCGTCCGCGTCTTCCTCCGTCCGTGAGGCGTGGCGCCGAGGCCTGCGCCGCTCCGTCCTGGCGGAAGTCGCGGTGAGCGTGGTGGTGCTGGGCATCACGACGACACTGACCGGCACCCTGCCGGGCCGGGCCGCCGCCGAAGCGGCCGACGCGGCACCCGTGGCCGGCGGCCGGACCGCCTCCGTCACGACGATCCCGTTCGACCTCGGCACCCCGGGCGGCCACGGCACCGTGCAGATCACCCTGGAGCCCGGCCGGGTCGGGCAGAACGCCGTGGAGGCGGTGGTCTTCGGTGCCGACGGCGGCCTGGCCGTCGTCCCCGAACTGCGCCTGTCCCTGTCGCTTCCGGCCAAGCGGATCGGCCCGATCGACGCCCGGCTCACCGACAAGGGCGGTTACTGGGGCACCGACGACCTCAACCTCCCGATCGCCGGCACCTGGACGGCGAAGGCGACGGTACGGATCTCGGAGCTGGACCAGACGAGCGCGTCGAGGACGATACGGATCCTGCGGTAACGGACGACGCCCAGCCCGGAGCCCAGCCTCCCCACCTCCCGGGAACAGCCCGCGCTCAGCCCTCCGCGCGCTGCCGCCCGTCGAGCAGCTCCCGCATCCGCTCGGCGGCGCGGACCGCCGCGTCGCCGCAGCAGTTGTTGAACAGGACATGCAGCTGTTCCACCCGCCCGGCGAGGGACGACAGCCGCGGCACCCACTCCGCGAGTTCGCCGTCGGTGTAGTCGTGCCGGAACCGGTCCTCCTTGCTGCCGGTGCCCCAGGCGGCGCTGCGCCCATGGAAGCGGACGACGGACAGCCGCGAGGAGGTGACGGGCGCGACGGGAGGGATGGACGAGGGCAGCCCCTGCGCCATGTCGACGGCGACGGCGGCGAAGCCGTACCGGCGCAGCAGAGCGGACGTGGCGTCGGCCTGTTCCTCCCGCCACCACGCCGGATGCCGGAATTCGACGGCCACCGGCCACTTGTCCGTCCGTCCGGCGCACTGTTCGAGGAACTCCTCGGCCCGCGCCCCCGGGCGGAACCACGGCGGGAACTGGAACAGCACGCTGCCCAGCCGTCCCGCCCGCCGCAGCGGCTCCACCGCCCCGGCGAACCGGTCCCACACCTCGTCGAGCACCGCAGGATCCCGCGGGTCGCCCCGCACGCCCTCCGGCAGCAGGGCGGACCGGGTGGGGTGTCCGGTGAGCAGGGAGAACGCCTTCACGTCGAAGACGAAGCCGTCCGGGGTCCGCTCGACCCACAGCCGGCTGTTGCGCTCGCTGGGGAGGGCGTAGTAGCTGGAGTCGACCTCCACGATCGGCAACCGCGTGGCGTAGTGGCGCAGCCGGCCCTCCGCACTCCGGGATCCCACCGGGTACCAGCCGCTGCGCACCAGCATCGGGTCCGTCCACGAGCACGCGCCAACCAGGATCTCTGCCATGGCGGGCGGTTACCCCGAGGTGGCCGTCCGTTGACACGCGGCGAGCCCGGGAATGGGACCGGCATGAGGAGGGTCGGATGTGTTCACCCCCACCGGCATATGCGGCATGCCGCTCCGTGAACACCGATCGTCTGTATTTCTGCCCGGAGTGCGATTTCTTTTCGGACACCTCGGCAATGCCGGTCGCGGCGCGTCGATGTCGCCGTATTACGGTGTTGACGACGTAAGGTGGGCGTGCCGCGACGCGACACGTGCGCGCTAGACGGCGCGTCAGCTGCCGAAAACCGCGGGCCCGAGGCGGATTTTCCCCGTGTCGGCCGCCGTCCCGCCGGCCGGGCGGGCGCCGCTCTCACCGCATATATAGGGCTTGTCAGGGGAATTCCTTCACCCGTTTGCCGCGCATCCGGCGCACCCGTACGGCGTTAATCGCGGTATGACTGAGGCAACCAGGGAAGGGCGCATCCGCCTGCTTGTGAGCCAGGGGCGGGCGGGCGCGACGGCCGGTCGCGGGGTGGCGCCGGGTCCCTCCACCCACGACCCCGCCCCGGCCCGGGCGTCGGCCGCGTCGGCCGTCGCCGCGGCCGGCGGAATCCTGACCAGAGGCGGACCGTCGGTGGCGGTGAAGGTGACCGAGCCCCTGCTGCGGAATTTCCTGGATGAGATGAGCGTGCTGGAGGCCGACCTCGCCCGGCGGTGGGTCCGTTCGGATGCCCAGTCCGTTTTTACGGGAGTGGAATAGCCGGACCGCGTCATGTATGACGAACGAATCGACCAACGTACGGGAAATCCCGCCGATCACCCGGGCGGATTCGTGGCAGCCGGCACCGGTCGGCACCGAGGTCCGGCCGAATTCTCCTCGGCGCCCCTGGTGCCCCCCGACTCCGCCTGGGACCCGGCCGAGGAACTGGCGTTCATGCTCCAGGAGGCGATGGAGGAGCAGCGGACCGCGGCTCCCCCGTCCGAGGACGAGCCCCCGGAGCCCACGCGGACTTCCGGCAGCCCCCTGGAGAACCTGCAGGACATCACGGCGGAACTAGGCCCGCTGAGGGAGGCCCAGCGCGGCCACCGCAAGGTCCGGCGGCGCAGGCAGTTCGACGGCGTGCGCACGGCCAGCCACGTCACCGCGGCCCTGGCCGCGGTGACCGCCTCCTCGGTGAGCTTCTTCAGCGGGATGGTCGCCTACGACCCGCTGCGCCTGGTGGCCATGGCCCGCCTGGAGACGGGACTCGCCTCCTGGTGGCCCATGCTGGTGTACGGGCCCTGGCTGGTGGCGTCGCTGTCCGTCCTGCGGGCCGCTCTGCACCAGCGACGCGCGGTCCACTCCTGGTGCGTCGTCCTGCTCTTCTCGGCCATCGCGATGCTGCTGTGCGTGGTGCAGGCGCCCAGGACGGTCGTCGACGTCGCGGCGGCCGCGCTGCCGGGCCTCGCCTCCCTGGCGTGCTTCCAGCAACTCGTCCGCCAGATCACGCTGACCCGCCCGCCCCGCCGGACGACTCCGCGCCACCGAGTGCACCGCAACCCGCAGCCGGACGCCTCCGCGGACGCCGGAAAGGCCGCATCCGCACCCAAGCCCGCCCAGCCCGCCCAGCCCTCCTGAGGCTCCACCCACACGACGACGACGCCCCGACCGCCGCGCACGGCCGGGGCGTTCGTACTTCCCCGCTCATCGTCCGCGGCGGGACCTCCGCGGCCGGCGACCGCTCGGCGGAGACCAGCAGCGCCGAGAGCGGGTTGTCCAGCGAGTCGCCGAGGAACTCCCAGACGTCCGCTCCGGGCCGCCACCCCGCGCAGATCAGCGAGAGACCCCCCGTGACCAGGGCCGCGCCGAAGGCGGCCGCCGGCTCGAGCCCGGGCATCTCGCCGATGTCGGCCGGATTCAGCGGCCCCACGACCGCTTCGGCCGACGGGCCCCAGATCCCCGGCGTCCCGGACGTCCTGATCGACTCGGTCATGGGCCGGGAGCCCCGGGGGAGAGTTGCCCGGAAGCGGGCGCGGTACGTGCATGTGACGGGAGTCATGCTCCGCAAGGTCGCCCAGCAGGTGGGTGACGCGCTCCGGACGCCACCCGGCGCCGAGGAAAAGACCGACTGAGACGGAAACTGAGACGGACAACGTCGAAGGGCCCCACCGCGAACGGTGGGGCCCTTCGACATCGTGCCCGGTGAGGCACTGGCGGAGGATACGAGATTCGAACTCGTGAGGGGTTGCCCCCAACACGCTTTCCAAGCGTGCGCCCTAGGCCTCTAGGCGAATCCTCCGCCGGAAACATTACATGACCCGGAGGTGTGCTCGCGAACTCGTTCCGCCCGGTCCGCATCGGGTACGCTGTGCGCAGCCCCCCACGCGGCGCTATCTGACTGAACTCCCCCAGGGCCGGAAGGCAGCAAGGGTAAGTCGGCTCTAGCGGGTGCGTGGGGGGCGCTCGCGTTCACCGGGCCGGCCCGGTTGTCGGTGGGCGCCTATAACCTCGTATGCGTGTCGTCTCTCGCTCTGTACCGCCGCTACCGCCCGGAGTCCTTCGTCGAGGTCATCGGGCAGGCGCATGTCACCGACCCGCTGCAGCAGGCGCTGCGGAACAACCGGGTCAACCACGCGTACCTGTTCAGCGGTCCGCGCGGCTGTGGCAAGACGACCAGCGCGCGCATCCTCGCCCGCTGCCTGAACTGCGAGGAGGGGCCGACGCCCACGCCCTGCGGCGTCTGCGAGTCGTGCCGCGACCTGGCCAGGAACGGCCCGGGGTCCATCGACGTCATCGAGATCGACGCAGCCTCGCACGGTGGTGTGGACGACGCCCGTGACCTGCGGGAGAAGGCCTTCTTCGGACCCGCGCGCAGCCGGTACAAGATCTACATCATCGACGAGGCCCACATGGTCACGTCGGCCGGCTTCAACGCGCTGCTCAAGGTGGTCGAGGAGCCGCCGGAGCACCTGAAGTTCATCTTCGCGACGACCGAGCCCGAGAAGGTCATCGGCACCATCCGGTCCCGGACCCACCACTACCCCTTCCGGCTCGTCCCGCCGGGCACCCTGCGCGACTACCTCGCCGAGGTGTGCCAGAAGGAGGACATCCCCGTCGAGGAGGGCGTCCTGCCGCTGGTCGTACGGGCCGGCGCCGGATCCGTGCGTGACTCCATGTCCGTCATGGACCAGCTGCTCGCCGGCGCGGGGGACGAGGGTGTGACCTACACCATGGCCACCGCCCTGCTCGGCTACACCGACGGCTCGCTGCTCGACTCCGTGGTGGAGGCGTTCGCCACCGGGGACGGCGCGGCGGCCTTCGAGGTCGTCGACCGCGTCATCGAGGGCGGCAACGACCCGCGCCGCTTCGTCGCCGACCTGCTGGAGCGACTGCGGGACCTGGTGATCCTCGCCGCGGTCCCGGACGCGGCGGAGAAGGGACTCATCGACGCCCCCGCCGACGTGCTGGAGCGGATGCAGGCCCAGGCCCACTCCTTCGGCGCAGCCGAGCTGAGCCGCGCCGCCGACCTCGTCAACGAGGGGCTGACCGAGATGCGGGGTGCCACGTCGCCGCGCCTCCAGCTCGAGCTGATCTGCGCCCGTGTCCTGCTGCCCGCGGCGTACGGCGACGAGCGGTCCGTGATGGCCCGCCTCGACCGGATCGAGCGCGGTGTGAGCTTCTCCGCGGGCGCCGGGGCACCCGCCATGGGATACGTGCCCGGTCCGGAGGCCCACGGGGCGGCGGCTCCCGCGGGGCCCGCACTCGCGGCTCCCCCCGGCGGTGGTCCCGCGGGCGCCCCGGTTCCGCCGGTAGGCAGTGTCGCGGCGGCCCGCGCGGCGGTCCGCGCTTCCGGCGCTCCCGCCGGTGCGGGGACCGCGGCGGCTGCGAGAGCTCCGGGACCGTCGGGCGCCCATGGACCGGCCGGCCCCTCCTCGGGCCAGGGACCCGGCCCCTCCTTGGGCCAGGCACCCGGTGGTCCTGCGCCCTCCGCGCCGTCCACCCCGCCGGGGCCTGCCGCCGGTGACCGTTTCCAGGAGGCACCCGCCCCCGCCGCCGCGGCTCCGGCCGCCGCGCAGGCCGCACCCTCAGCGGCGGCCTCCGCTCCGTCCGCGCCCGGTGCCTGGCCCACCGCGGCCGCGGCGGGCGGCGGCCGGCGTCCCGGTGGCTGGCCCACGGCGGCGGCTCCGGGCGGCGGACAGCCCGCGGCCGCGCCGGGAGGCCAGGCACCGGCGCGGGCGGCCGCGACACCGTCCGCCCCCGCTGCCTCTCCCGCCTCCCCGGCCGGCCCCTCCGCGCCGGCCCCGGCGGGCGGCCTCGACCCGCGCTCCCTGTGGCCGAACATCCTCGAAGCGGTCAAGAACCGGCGCCGCTTCACCTGGATCCTGCTCAGTCAGAACGCCCAGGTGACCGGCTTCGACGGCACCACGCTCCAGCTCGGATTCGTCAACGCGGGCGCCCGCGACAACTTCGCGAGCAGCGGCAGTGAGGACGTGCTGCGCCAGGCGCTGGCCGAGCTGTTCAACGTCCAGTGGAAGATCGAGGCGATCGTCGATCCCGCGGGCGGTGGATCGGCACCGCCGCCGCCCGGAGGGTTCGGCGGTGGCGGCGGCTACGGGTTCGGTGGCGGCGGTGGCGGCGGCTACGGCGGCGGGACCGCGACCGCCCAGCGAACGGCGGCAGCTCCGCAGTCCGTGGCCGCGGCGCCCGCACCGACCGCGTCGACGGCCCGGACGGCGTCGGCCGCGGTGCCCTCCTCCGCCCCGCCACGGCCGTCCGCGCCCGCCCCGGCGCCCGTCGCCCCCGAGGACGACATCCCGGAGGACGACGACCCCGACCTCGACGAGTCGGCCCTGTCCGGCCACGAGCTGATCGTGCGCGAGCTCGGGGCCACGGTGGTGGAGGAGTACACCACGGAGTGACGGACGGCGCCGCCTCGCGCCCGCAGGCGCCCGACCCGCGGTCGCGTGTCGCGTGGTGCCTGACCGGCGGCGACACCGACGACCGCACCCGCCACGCGGGCGCCAGAGGGCGATCCGGGTCCGGCGCCGGCGCCTGTCCCGGTGACGGCCGGATGCTCCACTGACGGCCGGGACGCTCCCCGGCGGCCCCGTGGTCTGCCGTTCGTCGTCACCGGAACGTTCCTGCGCGGTCGGCGGCGCCCGCCGTGTGCTGCCTTCCCGGCCGCGGGCCTTGGACGAACGCACGAGTCCCCTGCCCCCCACCCTTCGGAAGCCCGCACAAACCGCCTCGGCCCGCTGCCGTTAGGCTGACCCCGTGAAGGTCCTCGTCATCGGAAGCGGCGCCCGCGAGCACGCCCTGTGCCGTTCCCTGTCCCTCGACCCCGACGTCACGGCGCTGCACTGCGCTCCCGGCAACGCCGGCATCGCGGAGGTCGCCGAGCTGCACCAGGTGGACGCCCTCGACGGCGCCGCCGTCTCCGCGCTGGCGGGTCGGCTCGGCGCCGACCTCGTGGTCGTCGGTCCGGAGGCCCCGCTGGTGGCCGGTGTCGCCGACGCCGTGCGCGAGGCGGGCGTCCCGGTCTTCGGTCCGTCCGCCCGGGCGGCCCGGCTCGAGGGCTCCAAGGCCTTCGCCAAGGACGTGATGGCCACCGCCGGCGTTCCCACGGCCCGGTCGTACGTCTGCACGACGGCGGAGGAGGTCGCCGCCGCCCTCGACGCCTTCGGCGCCCCGTACGTGGTGAAGGACGACGGTCTCGCCGCCGGCAAGGGCGTCGTCGTCACCGACGACGTCGAGGCGGCGAAGGCCCACGCCGCCGCCTGCGACCGCGTCGTCGTCGAGGAGTACCTCGACGGGCCGGAGGTCTCCCTCTTCGCCGTCACCGACGGCGTGACGGTGGTCCCGCTGCAGCCCGCGCAGGACTTCAAGCGCGCCCTGAACAACGACGAGGGCCCGAACACCGGCGGCATGGGCGCCTACTCCCCGCTGCCCTGGGCCGATCCCAAGCTGGTCGACGACGTGCTGCAGTCCGTGCTGCAGCCGACCGTGGACGAGATGCGCCGCCGGGGCACGCCGTTCTCCGGCCTGCTCTACGCCGGCCTGGCGATCACCGGCCGCGGTGTCCGCGTGATCGAGTTCAACGCCCGCTTCGGCGACCCCGAGACGCAGGTCGTGCTGGCCCGGCTGCGGACGCCGCTGGCCGGGCTGCTGCTGGCCGCGGCCACGGGCGCCCTGGCCCACGTGGAGCCGCTGCGCTGGAGCGAGGAGGCCGCCGTCACCGTGGTCGTCGCCTCGCACAACTACCCCGGCACCCCGCGCACCGGCGACCCCGTCACCGGGCTCGACGAGGTGGCCCGTCAGGACGCCCCGCACGCGTACGTCCTGCACGCCGGCACCCGGCGCGAGGGCGACACCGTGGTGAGCGCGGGTGGCCGCGTGCTGTCGGTCACGGCCACGGGCAGGGACCTGACCGAGGCCAGGGACCGCGCCTACACGGCCGTCGCCCGCGTCAACCTCGACGGTTCGCACCACCGGACGGACATCGCGGCGAAGGCGGCCGCGGAGGCGTAGCCGTTTTCCGGCCATCGCTCCGGCGGCTCACCGGCCCCGGCAGCTACATCCCCCACGCACGCCGCAGGCCCCGGACGAAGATCCGGGGCCTGATCTTTGCTGTACGTCATCCACCTCTGACCAAAGCCATTCCATCGAGTGACCAATCATGGTTACGGCTGACGGGGGCCGAAGCCCCAACTAGGGTGCGGCGCAAGCGTTCCGGCACTTGGCCCACCGGCATTGCGATGTCGGTGCGCGGTGCCACAGTGGGGGAGTGAGCAACACCAGGACCGTCGGGAGGGGGTGACGTCCGGTCGTGACCGGTATGGGTGTGGAGGTCGGCGCGCAGGCCGCGCGCTCCCGCGCCGTCGCCGTGCTGCGTGTCCGCGGCAGGGCGCTGGCCCTCGCTCTGCTGCCCGCCGCCGTGGCCGTCGTCCTCCTGGCCGGGGGCTCCACCGGGCACCTGACGGGCCAGGGCTGGGACGCCGTCCGCTGGATCGCGGGCGTGGCGGCGGTGCTCGTCCTGCTCGTCGCCGCCGGCATCGGCCTGGTCGTCGCCCGTGCCCGCCCGGCCACGACGCCGACGGTCCCGATCCCCGAGGAGTCGGCCCCGGACCTGTACCGCCTGGTGCGCGACCTCGCCGACCGCCTCGAGGTGCCGGCCCCGTCCGCCATAGCGCTCACCCCGGACTGCGACAGCTGGCTGGAGGACCGCACCCACCCGGCCCACGGCCCTCCCGCCGGGCACCGCGGCGACGCGGGCGGCACACCCGGACACGCCTCCGTCCGGTCCGGGCGTGCGGCCGCGCCGGTCCTCGTCATCGGCTCCCCGTTCCTGTGGTGGATGCGCGTCGGCGAGCTGCGGGCGGTCCTCGCCCCGGTCGTCGCCGGTACGGGGCCGTCCGCGCAGCCCGACATAGCCGCGGCCCGCCGCTTCGTCCGGGGGCTGGACGCGGCCGTGGCCGTGGCCTCGACGTCCGGACGCCGCCCACCGGCCCGGTCGGTGTGGGCGGGACTGGGATGGGTGGCCGGTCTGCTGCTGCGGGGCTGCCGCGAGCACGCCGTCCAGATGGAGCGGGGGGTGGCGGCCGCGGCCGCCGAGCGGGCCCAGGCGGTGGACTACGGCCTCCGGATCGTGGCCCAGGAGCAGGTGGGGCTGGCCTACGCGGGTTGGGACCGGCTGCTGACCCGGGTCGCGCTCCCCGCCTGGCGGATGGGCCGCTGGCCGTCCCGGCTGGACGCGGGCGTCGTCTCGGCGCTGACCGAGCTGTCCCGCCGGGACCGCCTGGCCGAGGGCTTCGCCTCGCGCCTCGGCGAGCGCCCCGCCTGCGACCTGCTCGAAGAGCCCGGCCTGGTCGACGAGGCCGCCTCGCTGCTGGCCGCCCGCCTCTTCCACGGCGGGCCGGCCGGGCGCGGCCCGGACTGGTCCCCGGTGGACTGGCAGCAGTACCCGGAGGAGGTCGTCGACCGGAAGTGGCGCACGGACGCCGCCCGCCTCCACCGGGTCCTCGACGCCCTGGGTGTCCGCCGCTCCCCGCAGCCGCCGGCCACCGACCCGCACGGCCCGACCCTGGCCCGTGTCCTGGACCACCTGGGGACGCCGCCCGTCGGCGACCACCGCCCCGTGCCGCCCGCGGGCCCCGGCCGTGGCGGCCGGCCGGCGGAGGACGGCCAGGAGGTGGGGGACGGTCTCGCCAACGAGCGGAGCGCCGCGCTCGCCGCCGGGCTCAGCGCCGAGGTGGCGCGCGAGGAGGCGGCGGCACCGCCGGCGCGGGACGCCTCGGCGGAAACCGCCGCCCAGATCCCCGCCTCGGCCCTGTGGGACGACGGCTCGCTGCCGCTGCTGCCGCTCCAGCCGCCGCGCACCGGCCGCGAACTCCTCGCCGACCATGTCACCGCCATGGTGTGCTGCGCGGCGATGGACACCGTCGGCGCCGCCCCGGGACTCGACTGGCTCGACGGCCCGTCCCTGCTGATCAACGGGGAGAGGACCGCGGACCTGGGCCCCAGGGTGCTCGCGCTCGTCGAGGACGGCGACCCGGCCCCGCTGCGGAACTGGCTGGCCGACCTGGGGATACGCCCGGAGAAACCGGTACGGCTGGTGTGACGGGCAGGCCGCGGGGACCAGGGCCCGCGGGACGGCGGCGGGAGCCGGGGCCGCAGGACCGGCAGTCCCGCGCGTGCCCGGCTGACGGCGGCCGAGCGCCCCGCCGGGCCGGCCGGAGGGGCGGCGGACGCTCACCGGGAAGTTACCGGACCACCCGACTCCACTTTCGGTCAATCGGCAACCAATAGTGACAGACTGCGCGCCACATGTGATGTGCTGGGACCGACCGCGCATCTGGCAAGAGCGCGCGACATACGACAGGCACACGCGCGCGTACGCACCACACCCCGCGTACGCGGCAGGACTCCGGTACGCGCCACGAACCGCGTACCCGCCGGGCACCAGGACCACCGCGGACCACACGGGGGCACGAGGGAGGGGACGGCCATGGGATCGGACCACATCCGCCGCTGGGAGTCGGGAGCACTCGCGCACGCCGTGACGGATCCGTTCGGACAGGGGCCCCTCCCCTGGCTCCGCGGGACCGAGGCGTACTTCGACGACACCGGCCACGTGGTGCCCTGGTACGTCGAAACGCCCCCGCGGCCCGCCGCCGGGGTCCCCCGCGTTCCGGCCCCGCGCTCCTCCGGCGGGCCCCGCTCGGCCGACGACGTCCGCCGTCAGATCAAGGGCTTCACCGACACCGGCGCCGTAGCTCCCGGTGAGGCGATCGACTTCCACGTCACGGTCGACCCGCCGCAGCAGTTCGGCGTCGACGTCTACCGCATCGGCCACTACGGCGGCGACGGCGCCGCCAAGATCACCACCAGCCCCCGTCTGTCCGGCATCGTGCAGCCCCCGCCGCTGACCGCCGACCGCACGGTCTCCTGTCACCACTGGTGGCTGTCGTGGCGTCTGCAGGTCCCCTCGTACTGGAGCGTCGGCGCCTATGTCGCCGTGCTGACCACGGCCGACGGCTACCGCTCCCACGTCCCCTTCACCGTCCGCGACGACCGCCCGGCGGACCTGCTCATGGTCCTGCCCGACATCACCTGGCAGGCCTACAACCTCTACCCGGAGGACGGCCGCACCGGCGCCAGCCTGTACCACGCCTGGGACGAGGACGGCCGCCTGCTCGGCGAGGCCGACGCCGCGACGACCGTCTCCTTCGACCGCCCCTACGCGGGCGCGGGCCTGCCGCTGCACGTCGGCCACGCCTACGACGTCATCCGCTGGGCCGAGCGCTACGGCTACGACCTCTCCTACGCCGACGCCCGCGACCTGCACGCCGGCCGGGTCGACCCGACCCGCTACCGCGGCCTGCTCTTCCCGGGCCACGACGAGTACTGGTCGACCCCCATGCGCCGCACCGTCGAACGGGCCCGCGACCACGGCACGTCCCTGGTCTTCCTCTCCGCCAACACCATGTACTGGCAGGTGGAGCTGGCCCCCTCCCCGTCCGGTGTGCCCGACCGCCTGCTGACCTGCCGCAAGCGCAAGGGGCCGGGCCGACCGGTGCTGTGGCGGGAGGTCGACCGGCCGGAGCAGCTGCTGATCGGCATCCAGTACGCGGGCAGCGTCCCCGAGCCGCACCCGCTGATCGTCCGCAACGCCGGCCACTGGCTGTGGGAGGCGACCGGGACGCACGAGGGCGACGGGATCGAGGGACTGGTCGCGGGCGAGGCGGACCGATACTTCCCGCGCACCCCGCTGCCCGAGCACGACCACCGCGTCCTGCTCGCCCACTCCCCGTACACCGACGGCGAGGGCGTCCTGCGCCACCAGGAGACCTCCCTCCACCGCGCGCCCTCGGGGGCCTGGGTCTTCGCGTCCGGGACCTTCGCCTGGTCTCCTGCCCTCGACCGCCCCGGCCACGTCGACGCGCGGATCCAGCGGGCCACCGCCAACCTCCTGGACCGCATCTGCAAACGCGACTGAACGTCCGTGGCACGCCCGCGGCCGGCCCGCCCGGCCCGCACCCCAGCCCGAGGCCGGCCCCGCTCGTACGGGAGAATCGAGCCACTGGGACCACCCGTCGCCCGCCACCCCCTCCGTGCGGGCCCGACGGGGACCCGTCCGTCTTCCACCACGGGGAGGAACCGTGTCCGGATTCGTCGAAAAGCCCGAGCCGATCGAGGTTCCGGGGCTGGTGCACCTGCACACCGGGAAGGTGCGCGAGCTGTACCGGAACGAGGCGGGCGACCTCGTGATGGTCGCCAGCGACCGCCTCTCCGCCTACGACTGGGTGCTGCCCACGGAGATCCCCGACAAGGGCCGCATCCTCACCCAGCTCTCCCTGTGGTGGTTCGACCTGCTCGCCGACCTGGTCCCGAACCACGTCCTGAGCACGGACGTGCCCGAGGGCGCCCCCGCCGACTGGGCGGGCCGCACCCTGGTCTGCAAGTCGCTGCGGATGGTGCCCGTCGAGTGCGTGGCCCGCGGCTATCTCACCGGCTCGGGCCTGGCCGAGTACGCCGAGTCCCGCACGGTCTGCGGCCTCGCCCTGCCCGAGGGCCTCGTCGACGGCTCGGAACTCCCCGGACCGATCTTCACCCCGGCCACCAAGGCAGAGGTCGGCGAGCACGACGAGAACGTCTCCTACGAGGAGGTCGCCCGCCAGGTCGGCGCGGACACCGCCGCCCAGCTGCGCCAGGCGACCCTCGCCGTCTACGGCCGCGCCCGGGACATCGCCCGCGACCGGGGCATCATCCTGGCCGACACGAAGTTCGAGTTCGGCTTCGACGGCGACGATCTCGTCCTCGCCGACGAGGTGCTCACCCCGGACTCCTCCCGCTTCTGGCCGGCCGACCAGTGGCAGCCGGGCCGGGCGCAGCCGTCGTACGACAAGCAGTACGTGCGCGACTGGCTGACCTCCGCCGAGTCCGGCTGGGACCGCGGGAGCGAGCAGCCCCCGCCGGCGCTGCCGCAGCACGTCGTGGAGGCGACCCGTGCGAAGTACGTGGAGGCGTACGAGCGGCTGACGGGCCTGAGCTGGTCCTGACGGGAGACGGCGCACCGGGCCCCCGGGTCCGGTGACCGGAAACCCCTGGTCAGGAACGTCGAAGGCCCCGGTCGGTGGACCGGGGCCTTCACTCTCTGAGCGGACGACGAGGCTCGAACTCGCGACCTCAACCTTGGCAAGGTTGCGCTCTACCAACTGAGCTACGTCCGCACTGCGCCGTGGCGCGAGGCCAACTATACCAACCTCGCTCGCGGGCGAGACGCACTGCCGCAGGCCGGTTCTCCGCCCCGGGCTTCGTCACGGCCGACGGCAGGTGGTTCCGCACCGTTCCCGGCGCCGGCGCGGCCCGCTCGGCGATCTCCGGGACGGGGCGCCCCGTCCGCGGCCGGTTCCGGCGCAGCGGCCGCGCGCGGTCAGCGGCGAGCCCCGGCGACACGGAGTCGGCGGCCAACTCCGGGTCACATGGCGGTTTCCCGTGCACAGGGTGCGGATGATCTCCGGGAGCCGCCGGGCGCCGGCGACCTTGGGGACGCCCCTGCGGCGGCCCGCCCGGAGTGCCCGCGTCGGGAACTCCGGATACCCATGACGGGTCGCGGTCAACGCCTGGCTCGGGGCAGCCCGGGCCGCGGGAGTGTGGCGACCTTCACACCGTCCGCGCCGGCGTCCGGAGCCCCGGCACGGCGATGTCGGGCCGGCGCGCCCGCGTCCTGGCCGGTACCTCCGGCCCGCTCGCCGCCCCGGCGACGACGAGGAGGAGGCCTTGAGTGAAAGGAGCGCGGCGAGCGCGCCCGGACGAGCCGCCCGTCGCCTGCGAGCAGAGGCCCGCTGCCATCGGCTTCTAGCCTCCGTTCGCCGTGTATCGACGCTCCTGAGCAATGAGCGGCCCAGGCTGTGAGCCCCATGTCCTGGAGGTCCGTCTCCCCGGTCGGAGGACCGCTGCCGAACGGCGAGGCGTCGCAGGACGCCTGGCCGGCCGTCACCTCGGCCGGGGAGCTGGCGAGGGCACCGCGGAGGGGCGAGGGCGTGGTCCGGAGAACGAGAAAACCCCGGTCGCATGACCGGGGTTCTCACTGGAGCGGACGACGAGGCTCGAACTCGCGACCTCAACCTTGGCAAGGTTGCGCTCTACCAACTGAGCTACGTCCGCATTGCCTCCGACCGGCTCCCACCGATCGGCGCGAGCACCAGCCTACCTGATCCTCGCGCGAGCTCTCGACAGGCTCGAGCGGGGAGACCCCATCCGGGTCAGGACCGGCGGTGCAGAGCGGGTGACAGGGATCGCACACTGCGCCTTCCCCCTGGAAGGGGGATGTTCTACTACTGAACTACACCCGCGTGTACTCCGTGGGAACCTGCCTTTCGGCCTTGCCCCTCGGCGTGCTCCAGACATTAGCTGATCAGCAGGGGGGGTGCGCAAGTCGGTTGACCGCAGGGCCCGGTGACGGGCCCTGAGTCGACGCGCGAGTGCACCCCGGCCCCTCCCGGAGCCGCGTCCCGGGGCCGTCCGGGGTCGCCCCCGTCAGCGGGCCGCGGCGAACGCCTCGTAGACCTTCTTGGGGATCCGGCCGCGCGCCGGCACCTCCATCCGGTTGGCCTGCGCCCAGGCCCGGACGGCGGCGGGATCGGGCGCGACCTCCGTCTGCCGGTACGCCCGGCCCGACTTCGACCGCTTGCGGCCGGCCTCCACGTACGGCTCGAGCGCCTTGCGCAGTTCCTCGGCATTGGCGGGATTGAGGTCGATCTCGTAGAACCTGCCGTCGAGTCCGAAGGCGATCGTTTCCGTCGCTTCCGAGCCGTCGATGTCGTCAAAGAGAGTGACCACGACACGCTGCGCCACGAATATCGGTCCCTTCGTGCGACACCTGCGACCACGCGCTCCGCCATGATGCGAAGACGTTCGGAGATGTCGACTGTCCGCCGGTTGCGGGAAAAGTATCGGCTGTCGCCAATTCATTTGTACAGTGCCGAGCATTGTGAAGTGAAGCCCGGCTAAATCCATCCGCGTGTCCTCGGCAAAACGGGATGCGGAGCCAGGTGGAACTTTCGCAGGTTTTTCGCGAAGGGCCCGGGTCGATACCGGATCGTGACGGGCGTCACGTAGTTTCCTCCGAATCTACTCGCGTAGAAATTTTGTACGGGTAGTCTGAAGGAACCTGCTCAGCACCACACACCGGGAGTGCCAGTGGCACGCGTCGTAGTCGACGTCATGCTCAAGCCGGAGATCCTCGACCCCCAGGGCCAGGCGGTGCAGCGCGCACTGCCGCGGCTGGGTTTCGAAGGCATCTCCGACGTACGTCAGGGAAAGCGGTTCGAACTGGAAGTGGACGGGCCCCTCGACGAGGCCGCGCTCGCCCGCATTCATGATCTTGCCGAGTCCTTCCTCGCCAACACCGTGATCGAGGACTTCACCGTCAAGGTGGAGGAAGTCGCGGAGGCCGTGAAGTGACCGCTCGTATTGGCGTCGTCACTTTTCCGGGCAGCCTCGACGACCGCGACACGCAGCGCGCGATCCGTCTGGCGGGTGCCGAACCCGTCGCCCTGTGGCACAAGGACAAGGACCTCAAGCAGGTCGACGCCGTCGTCCTGTGCGGCGGTTTCTCCTACGGCGACTACCTGCGGGCCGGTGCCATCGCCCGGTTCTCGCCCGTGATGGAGCCCCTCATCGAGCAGGCGAGGGCCGGGCTGCCGGTCCTCGGCATCTGCAACGGCTTCCAGATCCTCACCGAGGCCCACCTCCTCCCGGGCGCGATGCTCGGCAACGACCACCTCCACTTCATCTGCCGCGACCAGAAGCTGCGGGTGGAGAACGCGGAGACCGCCTGGACCAGCGACTACACCGCCGGACAGGAGATCGACATCCCGCTGAAGAACATGGACGGCCGGTACGTCGCCGACGCGTACACGCTCGACGAGCTGGAGGCCGAGGGCCGGGTCGCCTTCCGCTACCTGGACCTCAACCCCAACGGCTCGCTCCGCGACATCGCCGGCGTCACCAACGAGGCCGGCAACGTCGTGGGCCTCATGCCGCACCCCGAGCACGCCGTCGAGCCGCTGATCGGTACCGGTCGTACCGACGGCCTCCCGTTCTTCACCTCGATCCTCAAGAAGCTGGTCAACGCATGAGCCGGACGCCCTCCCGTCTCGCACCACCACCCTCGAACGAGGCCTTTCGGGCCGCCCCCCGTGTGCTGGACACGGTCGAGCACGCGGCCGCGACCCCCGACGTCGAGCTGCCCTGGGCCGAACTCGGCCTGAAGAAGGACGAGTACGAGCGGGTCGTCGAGATCCTGGGCCGCCGCCCCACCGGCGCCGAGCTCGCCATGTACTCGGTCATGTGGTCCGAGCACTGCTCGTACAAGTCCTCCAAGGTCCACCTGCGCCAGTTCGGCGAGAAGGCCCCCGAGAGCGACGCGCTCCTCGTCGGCATCGGCGAGAACGCCGGCGTGGTGGACGTCGGCCAGGGCTACGCGGTCACCTTCAAGGTGGAGTCGCACAACCACCCCTCGTACGTCGAGCCCTACCAGGGCGCGGCGACCGGTGTCGGCGGCATCGTGCGCGACATCATCGCGATGGGGGCGCGCCCGGTCGCGGTCGTGGACCCGCTGCGCTTCGGCGCCGCCGACCACCCCGACACCAAGCGCGTCCTGCCCGGCGTCGTCGCCGGCATCGGCGGCTACGGCAACTGCCTGGGCCTGCCCAACATCGGCGGCGAGGTCGTCTTCGACGCCTGCTACCAGGGCAACCCGCTGGTCAACGCGGGTGCGATCGGCGTGATGCGGCACGAGGACATCCACCTGGCCAAGGCGTCCGGCGCGGGCAACAAGGTCATCCTGTACGGGGCCCGGACCGGCGGCGACGGCATCGGCGGCGCCTCCATCCTCGCCTCGGAGACCTTCGACGACGCCAAGCCGTCGAAGCGCCCGGCCGTGCAGGTCGGCGACCCCTTCCAGGAGAAGCTCCTCATCGAGTGCACCCTGGAGGCGTTCCGGGAGAAGCTGGTCGTCGGCATCCAGGACCTGGGCGCGGCCGGTCTGTCCTGCGCCACCTCCGAACTCGCCTCCAACGGCTCCGGCGGCATGCGCGTGACGCTGGACGACGTACCCCTGCGCGACTCCACGCTCTCGCCCGAGGAGATCCTCATGAGCGAGTCGCAGGAACGCATGTGCGCGGTCGTCGAGCCCGACAAGGTCGGCCGCTTCCTCCAGATCTGCGAGAAGTGGGACGTCATCGCCACCGTCATCGGTGAGGTGACCGACGGCGACCGCCTGGAGATCTACTGGCACGGCGGCAAGATCGTCGACGTCGACCCGCGCACGGTGGCGCACGAGGGCCCGGTCTACGAGCGCCCGTACGCCCGCCCCGAGTGGCAGGACGCCCTGCAGGCCGACGACGCGGGCAAGCTGCCCCGGCCGTCCTCGGGCGAGGAGCTGAAGGACCAGGTCCTGAAGCTGGTGGCCTCCCCCAACCAGGCCTCCAAGAAGTGGATCACCTCGCAGTACGACCACTTCGTGCAGGGCAACACCGTCCTCGCCCAGCCCGAGGACTCCGGCATGATCCGCATCGACGAGGAGACCGGTCTCGGCGTCGCCATCGCGACCGACGGCAACGGCCGGTACGCCAAGCTCGACCCGTACACGGGTGCGCAGCTGGCCCTCGCCGAGGCCTACCGGAACGTGGCGACGACCGGTGCCAAGCCGCTCGCCGTCTCCGACTGCCTCAACTTCGGTTCGCCCGAGGACCCGGCCGTGATGTGGCAGTTCGCGGAGGCCGTGCGCGGCCTCGCCGACGGCTGCCGGCAGCTCGGCACCCCGGTGACCGGCGGCAACGTCTCGCTCTACAACCAGACGGGTGAGGCCGCCATCCACCCGACGCCGGTGGTCGCCGTCCTCGGCGTCATCGACGACGTGGCCCGGCGCACCCCGGTCGCCTTCCAGGAGGAGGGCCAGCTGATCTACCTCCTCGGCGACACCCGCGAGGAGTTCGGCGGCTCGGCCTGGTCCCAGGTCGTCCACGACCACCTCGGCGGCCTCCCGCCGAAGGTCGACCTGGAGCGCGAGCGGCTGCTCGCGGAGATCCTGATCTCCGCCTCCCGCGACGGCATGATCGACTCCGCGCACGACCTGTCCGACGGCGGACTGGTCCAGGCCGTGGTCGAGTCGGCGCTGCTCGGCGGCAAGGGCGCCCGGCTGATCGTGCCGGACGGTCTCGACGCGTTCACCTTCCTCTTCTCCGAGTCGGCGGGGCGCGCGGTCGTCGCCGTGCCGCGCTCGGAGGAGGTCCGCTTCAACGACATGTGCGGGGCGCGCGGTCTGCCCGCCACCCGCGTCGGTGTCGTGGACGGCGACACCGTGGAGGTCCAGGGCGAGTTCGAGCTGACCCTGGCCGAGCTGCGCGAGGCGCACGAGGGCACGATCCCGTCGCTGCTGGCCTGACCGGCGGCGGTCGTACGACGCGGCGGAGGCCCCGCCCGGTTCGCCGGGCGGGGCCTCCTGCCTGACGGTGCCCTGTGGTCCGGGCCGCGGGTCCGGGGCCGGCACGCCCAGAGCGCGCACCTGACGCCGCGCGGCCGCCCTGCGGGCGACGACGCGAATCGTCGGACAGGCCCTAGGCTCACCGCCATGCCCCCGGCCAGGAAGCGCACCCGGACCTACGACCCCGCCACGACCCGCACCGCGGTGCTCACGCAGTTCGGGCACGTACGCGACGCCGTCACCGCCCTCACCCCCGGGCAGCTCGCGCTGCCCACCCGGCTGGGCGACTGGACGGTGCGGGACCTCGCCGCACACCTGACCATGGCCGTCGGGAGCGTCAGTACCGCCCTGGAGCGCGAGGAGCCCAAGGCCGCCGACCTCGGTCCGCTGGACTACGGCTCGGCCACCGCCGGGTTCGCGGACGCCATCGCCGAAGGCAGTCACGCCCTCGCCGAGGCGCACCCCGACCTCGGCGCCCTGTACGTCCGCACCGCCGAGCGGTTCGCCGCCGACCTCGCCGCCGTCCCTCCCGGCCGGCTCGTCGCCACCCGCGCCGGCGGCATGACCCTCGCCGACTACCTGGTCACCCGCACCGTCGAACTCGTCGTCCACACCGACGACCTGAACGACGCCGTGCCCGGACTCGACGTACCGCTGGAGCGCAAGGCCCTCGCCGCGTGCACGCGGCTGCTGGCCGACACCCTCGCCGCCCGCGCCCCCGGCGGCTCCACCGAGGTGCGCATCCCGCCGTACGCCGTGGTCCAGTGCGTCGAGGGCCCCCGGCATACCCGCGGCACCCCGCCGAACGTCGTCGAGACCGACCCGCTGACGTGGATCCGCCTGGCGACCGGGCGGATCGCATGGCAGGACGCGGTCGCGCAGGCCAGGGTGAGCGCGAGCGGGGAGCGCGCGGACCTCTCGGGGCTGCTGCCGCTGCTGGCGTGAGCCGTCCCGGCACGGGGCCGGAACCGTGGTGGAACGGGTCCTTCCGGCCTCCGTGGAAGCGGACCCGGTGCCGGGGACGCGCCGGCCGTCCGTCTCCGCTCGTCGCCGGATCGCGCCCCGGACGCCCCCGCGGCGCCCCGAACGGTGTGCGTCACCTCACTCGTGCGCCCGCCGAACGCCCCGATCCGGCCCTCCGGCGGCGCGGGATGCCACCGCCGTCCCCGCGAAAGGACCGCTCTGACCTGCGGGAACGGAAAGGGTGCGGCCACAGCGGCCGGAGAGCGGTGCCCAACCGCCGGTCATCCCGCATTCGGACCAGTGGTCGACCTCGCCTACACTCGGACCCGTGCCACGTGGTGACGGTCGACTCAATCACGATCTTCTCCCCGGTGAGAAGGGCCCTCAGGACGCCTGCGGCGTCTTCGGTGTCTGGGCTCCGGGCGAAGAGGTCGCAAAGCTCACGTACTTCGGGCTCTACGCCCTCCAGCATCGGGGCCAGGAATCCGCGGGAATCGCGGTCAGCAACGGCTCCCAGATCCTCGTCTTCAAGGACATGGGCCTGGTCTCCCAGGTCTTCGACGAGACCTCGCTCGGTTCGCTCCAGGGTCACATCGCGGTGGGTCACGCCCGCTACTCGACCACCGGCGCCTCCGTGTGGGAGAACGCCCAGCCGACGTTCCGCGCCACCGCGCAGGGCTCCATCGCGCTCGGCCACAACGGCAACCTGGTCAACACCGCGCAGCTCGCCGAGATGGTCGCCGAGCTGCCGAAGGACACCGGCGGCCGTTCCCCCCGGGTCGCGGCCACCAACGACACCGACCTGCTCACCGCCCTCCTGGCGGCCCAGGTCGACGCCGACGGCAAGCCGCTCACCGTCGAGCAGGCCGCCCACGCGGTCCTGCCGAAGGTCAAGGGTGCCTTCAGCCTCGTCTTCATGAACGAGCACACCCTGTACGCCGCCCGCGACCCGCAGGGCATCCGCCCGCTCGTCCTGGGCCGCCTGGAGCGCGGCTGGGTCGTCGCCTCCGAGACCGCCGCCCTCGACATCACCGGCGCGAGCTTCGTGCGGGAGATCGAGCCGGGCGAGTTCGTCGCCATCGACGAGAACGGTCTGCGCACCGCCCGATTCGCGGATGCGAAGCCCAAGGGCTGCGTCTTCGAGTACGTCTACCTGGCCCGCCCCGACACCGACATCGCCGGCCGGAACGTCTACCTGTCCCGCGTCGAGATGGGGCGCCGCCTGGCCGCGGAGGCCCCGGTCGAGGCCGACCTGGTGATACCGACACCCGAGTCGGGCACTCCGGCCGCCATCGGCTACGCGGAGGCGTCCGGCATCCCCTTCGGCAACGGCCTGGTGAAGAACGCCTACGTGGGCCGCACGTTCATCCAGCCCTCGCAGACCATCCGCCAGCTCGGCATCCGGCTCAAGCTGAACCCGCTGAAGGAAGTCATCAAGGGCAAGCGCCTGGTCGTCGTGGACGACTCGATCGTCCGCGGCAACACCCAGCGGGCCCTGGTCCGCATGCTGCGCGAGGCGGGCGCCGCCGAGGTCCACATCCGGATCTCCTCCCCGCCCGTGAAGTGGCCCTGCTTCTTCGGCATCGACTTCGCCACCCGCGCCGAGCTGATCGCCAACGGCATGACCATCGACGAGATCGGCACCTCCCTCGGGGCCGACTCACTGGCGTACATCTCCATCGACGGCATGATCGAGGCGACCACGATCGCCAAGCCGAACCTGTGCCGCGCCTGCTTCGACGGCGAGTACCCGATGGAACTCCCGGACCCCGAGCTGCTCGGCAAGCAGCTCCTGGAGACCGAACTGGCGGCCGGTCCGGCAGCCACGGCTGCGGCCGACGCGATCCGTCGCCCGTAGGTCCCGTAGAAACCAACCCGAAAGATCCCAGGCAATGTCTGCTGCGTCCGACAAGTCGACTTCGTCGACGGGTCCTGTCACCGGTGCTTCCTACGCGGCCGCCGGCGTCGACATCGAAGCGGGCGACCGCGCCGTCGAGCTGATGAAGGAGTGGGTGAAGAAGACGCAGCGGCCCGAGGTTCTCGGCGGCCTCGGCGGTTTCGCCGGCCTCTTCGACGCCTCCGCCCTCAAGGGCTACGAGCGTCCCCTGCTCGCCTCCGCCACGGACGGCGTCGGCACCAAGGTCGACATCGCCCGCCGGATGGGCGTCTACGACACCATCGGCCACGACCTGGTCGCCATGGTCATGGACGACATCGTGGTGTGCGGTGCCGAGCCGCTGTTCATGACCGACTACATCTGCGTCGGCAAGGTGCACCCCGAGCGGGTCGCCGCCCTCGTGAAGGGCATCGCGGAGGGCTGTGTGCTGGCCGGCTGCGCCCTGGTGGGCGGCGAGACGGCGGAACACCCCGGACTGCTCGGCGCGGACGACTTCGACGTCGCCGGCGCCGGCACGGGTGTGGTGGAGGCCGACCGGCTGCTCGGCGCGGATCGCATCCGTACGGGTGACGCGGTGATCGCCATGGCGGCCTCCGGTCTTCACTCGAACGGGTACTCGCTCGTCCGGCACGTCCTGCTGGACCGGGCAGGCCTGTCGCTGGACGCGCGGATCGAGGAGCTCGGCCGCACCCTGGGCGAGGAACTGCTCGAGCCGACGAAGATCTACTCGCTGGACTGCCTGGCGCTGACCCGCACCACCGAGGTGCACGCCTTCAGCCACGTCACCGGTGGCGGACTGGCCGCCAACCTGGCCCGGGTGATCCCGGACGGGCTGCATGCCGTGGTCGACCGTTCGACCTGGACCCCGGCCCCCGTCTTCGACCTGGTCGGCAAGACCGGCGACGTCGAGCGGCTGGAGCTGGAGAAGACCCTCAACATGGGCGTCGGCATGATCGCGGTCGTGCCGCAGGAGTCGGCGGACGTGGCCCTCACCACCCTGGCCGACCGCGGGCTCGAGGCGTGGGTGGCCGGCGAGATCACCGAACGCGGCGAGCACACCACCGGAGCCGCCCTCGTCGGAGACTACGCGGGCTGAGAAACCCCCGGGCAGCACAGAACCCGGTCCGTGGCATCCACGGACCGGGCTGTGGTCAGTGCAGGGTCAAGCGCCGCGGCGACGCTGGTGCGAGGAGGTGTCGTCCTCGTCCTCGTCGTCGTCCTCGTACAGGTCGGCGTACCGTGCGTACAGGTCGTCGTCATGCTCATCGTCCTCGAACCGGTCGCCGTTCGGCGACGTGTTCGACGTCGATGCGCCCAGCTCCTCGGCCAGGCGTGAGAGGTCCGTCCCACCGCTGTTGTACTTCAGCTGGCGGGCGACCTTCGTCTGCTTGGCCTTGGCCCGGCCGCGCCCCATGGCTCGACCCCCTCAACGACGGGGCTCGACGGCCCCAGAGTCTTGACACGCGTTCATGGTCCGGAACGGGCTCTCCGTGGAGAGACCGGTCCGTAGGGCTTCCACGGTACCTGAGCCCACGCCCATACGGTACGTCGCCCGTGGGACGCGCGTGTGCGCAGAACCTTCGAGGCGCCCCGTCCTCGCTGGTCAATGGCGATTTTAACCACTTATCCGCGGACGACCCGCCGGTGGAAGTGAGAGTTCTCTCCAACCGGCCACCGGCAGGTACCGGTCAGACGCGGGGTGTGCGACGTGTCACCGCACCGTCGCGTTCCGTGCCTCCGACATCCGCTGCTCGGCGATCCGGTCGGCCGCGGCAGCCGGCGGAATCCCATCCTTCTTCGCACGTGCGAATATGGCCAGCGTGGTGTCGAAGATCTTCGCCGCCTTCGCCCTGCATCGGTCGAAGTCGAAGCCGTGGAGCTCGTCGGCGACCTGGATGACACCGCCCGCGTTCACCACGTAGTCCGGGGCGTAGAGGATCCCGCGGTCGGCGATGTCCTTCTCGACGCCCGGGTGGGCGAGCTGGTTGTTTGCCGCGCCGCACACCACCCGGGCGGTCAGCACCGGCACGGTGGCGTCGTTCAGGGCGCCGCCCAGCGCGCAGGGGGCGTAGATGTCGAGCCCCTCGGACCGGATCAGGGCGTCGGTGTCGGCGGCCACGGCGACGGACGGGTGGGCGTCGGTGACCCGGCGCACGGCGTCCTGCCGCACGTCTGTGACGACGACCTCGGCGCCCTCGTCCAGCAGGTGCCGTACGAGGTGGTGCCCGACCTTGCCCACGCCCGCGACGCCGACCTTGCGGCCGCGCAGGCAGGGGTCGCCCCACAGGTGCTGGGCGGAGGCCCGCATGCCCTGGTAGACGCCGAAGGCGGTCAGGACGGAGGAGTCGCCGGCGCCGCCGTTCTCGGGGGAGCGGCCGGTCGTCCAGCGGCACTCGCGCGCCACCACGTCCATGTCGGCGACGTACGTGCCGACGTCGCAGGCGGTGACGTAACGCCCGCCGAGCGAGGCCACCATGCGCCCGTAGGCGAGCAGCAGCTCCTCGGTCTTGTCGCGCTCGGGGTTCCCGATGATCACGGCCTTGCCGCCGCCGTGGTCGAGGCCGGCCATGGCGTTCTTGTACGACATGCCGCGCGCGAGGTTCAGCGCGTCGGCGAGGGCCTCCTCCTCGGTGGCGTACGGGAAGAAGCGGGTACCGCCGAGGGCCGGGCCGAGGGCGGTGGAGTGGATGGCGATGACGGCCTTGAGGCCGCTGGCGCGGTCCTGACAGAGCACGACTTGCTCATGGCCCCCCTGCTCCGAGTGGAACAGGGTGTGCAGGACGCCGTTGGTCAGGTCGGTCACGGTGGTGACTCCCGGGTGAGTAGCGGCGAGTGGGGACGGGCGTCCGTGAGGCACCCCCCGGCGCTTGTGGCGAGAGGGGAGCGTAGGGAGCCCAGAGTGGCCGATGGGCCGCTCGGCATGAGCGTAGAGCCTGACCCCGCTCCCGACGGGCGTCATGGTCGGGATCACCCTCCCTCGGAGTACGTCCGCACCCGGACGTGGGACGATTTGCCTTGGTTTTCCATCCGTCCGGGCTGCGGCCGGACGGGTTTCGCGCCGGAGCCGGCGGGGAGGGAGCAGGCGTGCCCAAGGTGTCCTCGGTGGTCGTCCCGTACGCGGCCTACCTGCGCGTCTACGAACCCCTGGCCGCCTTCCCCGAGCCGGAGCGCAGCCACTGGGCCCGCTACGCCCGCCGCACCGACCTCCCCACCTACCAGGACGAGCTCCGCCGCTGCCTGGCCGACCTGGTGCCGACCCCGCCGGTGCCGGTGCCGGTGCACGAGAGCGGTGACGCGTTCGTCCTGGAGACCGACGGGGTGGTCCGCGTCTGCCCCTGGTGCACCCGGCTGCGCGGCTGGCAGGCCCTGGAGGACCTCGCCGAGGAGCTCCCGGCGGTCGTCCTGGACGCGGCGCTGCCCCCGGTCGTACGGCGCCAGGCGGCCCAGGACTACGAGCGCTGGCTGGACCGCAACCCCGACGCGCGCCCATGGATCCGCACCGCGGCCTGGCAGGTGCCGCTGACCTGGTTCGTGCTGGTCTCCGACGCGGAGCGGGAGTACGTCAAGGGCTCGGGACGCTCCGGGGACGGCACGACGCCGGTGCTGCGGTACCGGACGGAGATGGTGCAGGCCCGGCGGCGGGTGGCCCGGTCGCTGCGGACGCTCAGGGAGACCCTCGACGAGGGGCCGCTGATCGACGGCCTGGTGGACGTCGGGCGGTGGCTGGAGGAGTTCCATCCACGTTCGCTGGTGGAGCTGGACTACGGCGGGCTGGTGCACGCCCTGCCGGCGGGCGAGCTCGAGGGGGACCACTCGGCGGCGGACGTGGCCGAGGGTGTCCAGGCGCTGCGGCAGGGCGACGGCGCCGCCGCGGGGGAGGCGTACGGGCGGCTCGTGGAGCGGTGGCGGGCGGTCCGCGACCGCCGCTCGGCGAACTGACCGCGGTCCCGGCCGCGCACCGCGCGACCTCGGACGCCGCCGCGACCGACGCGATGCGACGGGGACGTCGCCGTACCGGACGCCGGCGTACCGGGTGCCTCCGCGACGGACGCTGTCGTACCGGATGCCGGTGCGGGAGTGACGCGCGTCACGGTCGGGGAGGTCGTCGGCAGCGTACGGTCGGGACAATTCGGGGTACCGGCGGGATGTGGGTGCCGATCCGGGTGTACACCCCAAGCGTGATCGACGGCACGTAACCGGCCCTTGCGCCGCTTGCCCCTCCTCGTGCCAAAATAGGACAAGGAGTCCGGGGAGGACTTCTTCCGCCCTGTGTGCTCCACTGTGGGCGGATTCTCCGCATTGCACGCTTTGGGGGGGCTGGTGCCTCCTGATCGCCCTGTGACTGATCGTCACAGTGGCGTGACTGTCCGCTATGGCATGGTCCATCGGCTTCCGTCGCTGATGAACACCTGGGAGGGCAATTCCATCGGTTTGGCCGACGCGGCTGGACAGATGGTGTAGTTGTAGTGCCGAGGACAAGCCGTTCGTCCTATAACCGACTCGACTCGCGTCCGCCATATCGGGCAACGCGGGTCAAGGTGCAGAATTTAGAGGAAAGAACCGAGAAGGTTCGGTTCTCCCGAGGAGGCCGCTCATGACCGCTCGCACCCCTGATGCCGAGCCGCTGCTGACCCCCGCCGAGGTCGCCACCATGTTCCGCGTCGACCCGAAGACGGTCACGCGCTGGGCGAAGGCCGGCAAGCTCACGTCGATCCGCACGCTCGGCGGGCACCGCCGCTACCGCGAGGCCGAGGTCCGCGCCCTGCTGGCGGGCATTCCGCAGCAGCGCAGCGAGGCCTGAGGCCCCGCATAACCGGACGAACCGGCGGGTCCCCAACCAGCCGAGACGTCCAGCACCACAGCTCCAAGCGACGCGGGACCTGCCCCAACAGGCCCCAGGCCCAAGCCGAACCGAGTTCGTCAGGCATGTGAAACAGGGTGCGTCGTCGATCGCGCTGGACTCCGCCGGGTCCAGCGCGATTTTTTGTGCCCCGGCGAGGGACGCCGAAGCGCTCCCAGGGGCCCGTGAGGGGCCGTGGGTTGCCTTGTCGGAGTCTGGGTGGGCCTGTGGGATCGCCTGGTGAGGGTGGCTCAGGGGGGCTCCGGCGGTACCCGGGGAGCGGCTGGAGGGGTTCGTGGGACGACCTCGAGGTCCCCTTGGGGCCAGTGCAATTGCACATATTAAATCGACCGGTTGTAGGTGGGGTGTAAATACCGCACTCTCCAAAACTTATGCGGTGACACCCGTCACACCGCACACCGCTTGTTGTGGCGCGGCCTCCTGCGCTAATGAGCACGGAAGTCACAGCGCCTCGCGCAAGCACGGGAGTTCGTGTCGAGAGAGCCGAGGAGTGGCGCGCGTCGGTGTGCACTCACGAGGCGGGGTCCGGGCGGAGGCCGGCGCGCACTCGCGGGGCGGGACTCACGCGGGCGTGGCGGTCTCGTCCTCGGGCACCTCGTCGATGGCCTCCGCGGACCGGGGAGCGCTGTCCATGGCCATGCGCAGCAGGTGGTGGCAGACCGGGCAGTGATGGGTCAGATGGCGGTACGACGAGGCGGCCGCGAGGTGCGCGCGGAGCAGCGCCCGGGTCTCGTGCCTGGCCGATGCCGTCATACGCCCCCTCCGGCGGCCCGTACGGGAAGACGGGCCCTTATGTCTGGGTACCGGCCGGACCTGGTGCCGTCAAGAGACCGGATGCGGCACTACGGGAGCGGCCATGGGGGGCCGGCGCGGACCGGATCGGGGGAGCGGGCGGCAACCCGGGTGGGGAGCCGGGCGGGTGGGGAGGCATGCGAAAGGCCCGCTTCCTCGACGGAAAGCGGGCCTTCTCGATGCGGTCCTGACGGGATTTGAACCCGCGGCCTCCACCTTGACAGGGTGGCGAGCACTCCAAACTGCTCCACAGGACCAGGTTTCGCGGCGCTTCTTCTCGCGTTGCGCTGCGAGAAGAGACTGTACAGGAGGCGAGCCGACTGGTCGAACTCACCCCCTGTACGCGGGTCGTCACGGCACCGCGGCGTCGATCGCCTTCACGATCCGCTTGTCGGAGACCGGGTAGGCGGTGCCGAGCGCGTGGGCGAAGTAGCTGACGCGGAGTTCCTCGATCATCCAGCGGATCTCCAGGACCGGCGCGGGAACCGGCCGCCCCTGCGGCATCTGCTCCAGGAGCCAGGCGTACTCGTCCTGCATCTCCCGGACCTTCTCCATGCGCGTGGTGTCCCGCTGGACGTTCGTCGGCATCTGCTGCAGCCGCCGGTCCGCGGCGACGAGGTAGCGCATCAGGTCCGGCAGCCGGCGCAGCCCCGTCTCCGTCACGAAGCCCGGCTTCACCAGCGCGTCCAGCTGCGTCCGTACGTCCGTCAGGTTCGGCAGCAGCGCGGGGCTCCGTACGGCCTTCAGCCGGCGCTCGCACGCCTGCCAGGCGGCCAGCACCTGCTGCACCTGCCCCACGGTCCGCACGGTCAGGTCGACGATCTCGGCGCGCACCTTGTCGTACAGCTTGCGGTACGACTCCTCGTCCCACGCCGGTCCGCCGAAGTCGGCGATCAGCCGGTCGGCCGCCGCCATCGCGCAGTCGTCGAACAGGGCCTGGATCGACCCGTGCGGATTCGCCGACAGACCGAGCTTCTGCTGGTTCGTCAGCTTCTCGGATGCGAACTTCGCCGGACTGACCGGGATGTTGCGCAGGATCAGCCGGCGCGTCCCCTTCCACATCGCCTCCGCCTGCTCGGCCTCGGTGTCGAAGAGACGTACGGACACCGTGTCGCCGTCGTCGACCAGCGCCGGGTAGGCCTTCACCGGCTGGCCGGCGCGCCGGGTCTCGAAGACGCGGGTCAGCGTCCCGATCGTCCAGTCGGTCAGACCCTTGCGCTCCAGCGATTCGCCGCCCTCCCGCTGTGCGGTGGCCGCGGCGGCCTGCGACAGGGCCTTGCGGGCCTTCGGCTTCAGCCTGAGCTTCAGCGCCTGCAGGTCCTTGTCCTCGGCCAGCTTGCGGCGCCGCTCGTCGACGATCCTGAAGGTGACGCGCAGATGCTCGGGGACCTTGGCCCAGTCGAAGTCGTCCGGCTCGAAGGGGACGCCGACCATGCGCTTCAGCTCGCGGGCCATGGCCGTGGTGAGCGGCTCCCACCCGGCCTGCGTCCCCTCGCGCCACTGCGGGGGCGAGGCCTTCTCCAGGAACGCCCTGGCGTAGTTCGGCGCCGGGACGTAGTTGCGGCGGATCGGCTTGGGCAGGGAGCGGATCAGCTCGGTCACCAGCTCCTCCCGCAGGCCCGGGATCTGCCAGTCGAAGCCCTCGTCCGTGACCTGGTTGAGGACCTGCAGCGGGATGTGCACGGTCACACCGTCCGCGTCGGCGCCGGGTTCGAACTGGTAGGTCACCCGGAAGGTCAGGTCGCCCTGGCGCCAGGAGTCCGGGTAGTCGGCCTTGGTGACCGCCTCCGCCGACTCCCGGATGAGCATCTCCCGCTCGAAGTCGAGATGGTCGGGCTGCTCCTGCCGCTTGCGCTTCCACCAGGAGTCGAAGTGCGCCCCGGAGACGACGTGTGCGGGCACCCGCTGGTCGTAGAAGTCGAACAGCGTCTCGTCGTCGACGACGATGTCCCGGCGCCGCGCGCGGTGCTCCAGCTCCTCCACCTCGCTGAGCAGACGGCGGTTGTCGGCGAAGAACTTGTGGTGCGTGCGCCAGTCGCCCTCGACGAGGGCGTTGCGGATGAACAGCTCGCGGCTGGCCTCCGGGTCGATGCGGCCGTAGTTGACCTTGCGCTGCGCGACGATCGGCACGCCGTACAGCGTCACCTTCTCGTACGCCATCACCGCCGCCTGGTCCTTCTCCCAGTGCGGCTCGCTGTACGTCCGCTTCAGCAGGTGACCGGCGAGCGGCTCCACCCACTCCGGCTCGATCTTCGCGTTGACGCGCGCCCACAGGCGCGAGGTCTCGACGAGCTCCGCCGACATGACGAACCTCGGCGGCTTCCTGAACAGGGCCGAGCCGGGGAAGATCGCGAACTTGGCGTTTCGGGCGCCCAGGTACTCGTTGCGGCCGCCGTCCCGGCGCGCGCCGGGGCCGGAGTCCTTGGACTCCTTCACGTCCTTCATGCCGATGTGCGAGAGCAGGCCGGCCAGGAGGGACACGTGGATGCGGTCCGCGGGCGCGTCCTGGTCGTTGAGGTGGATGCCCATCTGCTTGGCGACCGTGCGCAGTTGCGTGTAGATGTCCTGCCACTCGCGGATGCGGAGGAAGTTGAGGTACTCCTGCTTGCACATGCGGCGGAAGGACGACGAGCCGCGCTCCTTCTGCTGCTCGCGGATGTACCGCCACAGGTTGAGGTAGGCGAGGAAGTCGCTGGTCTCGTCCTTGAACCGGGCGTGGCTCTGGTCGGCCTGGGTCTGCTTGTCGGCGGGACGCTCCCGCGGGTCCTGGATGGACAGCGCGGCGGCGATCACCATGACCTCGCGGACGCAGCCGTTCCTGTCGGCCTCCAGGACCATGCGGGCCAGGCGCGGGTCGACGGGCAGCTGGGCGAGCTTGCGGCCGGTCTGGGTGAGGCGCTTGCGCGGGTCCTTCTGGGCCGGGTCGAGGGCGCCGAGCTCCTGCAGCAGCTGCACGCCGTCGCGGATGTTGCGGTGGTCCGGCGGGTCGATGAAGGGGAACTTCTCGATGTCGCCGAGGCCGGCCGCGGTCATCTGCAGGATGACGGAGGCCAGGTTGGTGCGCAGGATCTCGGCGTCCGTGAACTCCGGCCGGGCGTCGAAGTCCTCCTCGCTGTAGAGGCGGATGCAGATGCCGTCGGAGGTACGGCCGCAGCGCCCCTTGCGCTGGTTGGCGCTGGCCTGGGAGACCGGCTCGATGGGCAGCCGCTGGACCTTCGTGCGGTGGCTGTACCGGGAGATACGGGCGAAGCCGGGGTCGATGACGTACTTGATGCCGGGGACCGTGAGGGAGGTCTCCGCGACATTGGTGGCCAGCACGATCCTGCGTCCCGTGTGCTGCTGGAAGACGCGGTGCTGCTCGGCGTGCGAGAGCCGGGCGTAGAGGGGCAGGATCTCGGTCCGCTGCCAGCCGGCTCCGCCGGCGCCCGGGTACTTCTTCTTGTTCAGCGCGTCCGCGGTGTCGCGGATCTCGCGCTCGCCGGAGAGGAAGACGAGGATGTCACCGGGTCCCTCGGCCATGAGTTCGTCCACGGCGTCGGTGATCGCGGTGATCTGGTCGCGGTCGGCGTCGTCGGAGTCCTCCTCGAGGAGGGGCCGGTAGCGGACCTCGACGGGGTAGGTGCGGCCGCTGACCTCGACGATCGGCGCGTCGGCGAAGTGCCGGGAGAAGCGCTCGGGGTCGATGGTCGCGGAGGTGATGACGACCTTGAGGTCGGGGCGCCTGGGCAGCAGCTGGGCGAGGTAGCCGAGCAGGAAGTCGATGTTGAGGGACCGCTCATGGGCCTCGTCGATGATGATCGTGTCGTAGGCGCGCAGCTCGCGGTCGGTCTGGATCTCCGCGAGCAGGATGCCGTCCGTCATCAGCTTGACGAAGGTGGCGTCCTGGTCGACCTGGTCGGTGAACCGCACCTTCCAGCCGACGGCCTCGCCGAGGGGGGTGTCCAGCTCCTCGGCGACGCGCTCGGCGACGGTGCGCGCCGCGATCCGGCGGGGCTGGGTGTGGCCGATCATGCCGCGGACGCCGCGGCCGAGTTCCAGGCAGATCTTGGGGATCTGGGTGGTCTTGCCGGATCCGGTCTCACCGGCGACGATCACGACCTGGTGGTCGCGGACGGCCTCGGCGATCAGGTCCTTCTTCTGGCTGACCGGCAGCTGCTCGGGGTAGGTGACGGCGGGCACGCGGGCGCGCCGCTCGCCCATCCTCACCTCGGCCCGGGCGACCTCGGCCTCGATCTCGGAGAGGACGGCGGCACGGGCCTCCGGCTTGCGGATCTTGCGCGCGCCTTCGAGCCTGCGGCCCAGCCGCTGCGCGTCGCGCAGCGACAGCTCGGTCAGGCGGGAGGCGAGGGTGCCGAGGGCGGGGGCTGGATGCGTAGACATACGTCCTCAAGGATCGCACCTCGACGAAATCGCGCGCGAACGCATTTGCCCGGCGGCGCGGGAGGGCGGTCCGGGCGGGGCGGACGGGAGCGCGGAAGAGCAGGCGGGCGGGGTCGGGACGGGGCCCGCGCGGCCGGCGGGCCGCTTCGGCGGCCGGGCGTGGCCCGGCGGGGCGAGCGGGTGGCGCGGGCGTCCTCGGGTGCGGTGGGGCGGGCGTCGCCGGGCAGGGGGCCGGCGGCCCGGGCCGGGGCCGCCGGTGGGGAGGCCGGGTTCGGTGGGGCGGCCGTCCCGGCGAGAGGATTCGTGCCGGGATGATCTAGCGTGGGCGGTATGCCAGATGTGTCGCAAGGTGTCCATGGCCGTCCGCCCACCCGCGCGGAGCGGTGGGCCGCCTTCCGGAAGTCCCCCTTCCTGCCCGCGACCGTGCTGACGTTCATCCTCGCCGCCTCGGCCGGCATGTTCGCCGGTTCGTACACGTACGCCATGGCCAATCCGACCCCGCACTCCATCCCGGTCGCGGTGGTCGGCTCCTACGAAGGGGAGCAGGGCCGCCGGTTCATCGCCGGCATGGAGAAGGCGCTGGGCGCCTCGATGAAGCTGCACCCGTACGAGTCGCACGCGGCGGCCGTCGAGGCCGTGGACGACCAGAAGGAGTTCGCGGTGATCGACGTGCCCGCCGGTGGCAAGCCGATCAAGCTGGAGGTGTCGGGGGCGTCCGGCGCGACGGTCGCGGAGGTGCTGGGGATGTCGGCGGCGAAGGTGAGCAGGGCCACCGGCATCCCCGTCACGGTGCGTGATCTCAAACCGCTGCAGAGGGGCGACCCGAGAGGTCTGGCGATCTTCTACATCTCCCTCGCCGCCGTGATCGTCGGCTTCGTGGGGGCCATCCAGCTGAAGGTGCACGCGGGAGCCCTCAGACCTTGGGAACGCATCGGCTTCACCGCGGCCTACTCCGTGCTCGGTGGGTTCACGATCGCCGCGGTGGTGGACTGGCTGCTGGGCGCCCTGGACCTGCCGTTCGGGGAGTCGTGGCTGATCCTGGCGCTGACCATGTTCGCCTCCGGCATGGTCTTCACGATGTTCGACACCATGTTCGGACGCTGGGCCATGCTCCCGACGTGGGGGCTGATGGTGCTGGTCGGCAACCCGTCCTCGGGCGGGGCCGTCTCCTGGCCGCTGCTGCCGTCCCCGCTCGGTCTCGTCGGCCGCTGGCTGCCGCCCGGGGCCTCGGTGAACGCCCAGCACACCGCCGTGTACTTCCCCCACAACCAGCACCCCTTCCCGTTCCTGGTGCTGGCCGCCTGGGCGGTCGTCTCGTGCGCGGTGTTCCTGATCTGGGGCCGCGCCAAGCCCGCCGGCCGCCCGGCTCACGCGGCGCCGTAACGCCGTGACGCCGGAGCGAGTGGGAACGCCCGCAGGCGCGGGACGGGAGGGCCACCGCTCCCGCGACATGAGGAGCCGGTCGCGTACCACTCCGCGTGGCCGACACGAGAACACCCCCAATGCCATCGGGCAGTAGATCGCCGGGCTCACCCGTGTCCGTGAAACCGTGCCGCTCATAGAGCGCGGTTGCCTTGCGGTTGTCCGGCATGACGGACAACCGCAGCGTCGTAGCACCGCGCATGATGAGCAGTGAGAACGGCCCCTGACCTGGGTTCTCGGTCGGGGGCCGCTCTTGTGTCCGGGTGCCGTGACTGCCTCATGTTCCCCGTGGTTCCCCGCTCGATCGGGCACGGTTGGGGCACGGCCACCTTCTGATCCGTAGCTCTATAGGGATCGGTCATCGAAGGTCATACAGGCCGGTTCGCGCGCGCGTGGTGCACCCCTTTCCGGAGGGTGTTTGCTTTTCCGGGGGACACCGCGGGCCGTCCGACCGCGCTCAGAGCCTGCGCGTAGCTCTGACGCCGCCCGTCGCACACGACGCGCGGTCTTGCGGCGGGCCGTCACTTGCGACAAGAAACCGGCACAAGAGACTCTTGTGGGCGTCGTAGGCCTGGGTGGAGAGCGCGACCTGCGGCTCCTTCTACCGCAAGCCGCGCTCTGTCGATGTCGGGGTCGGATCAGTCTCCGTAGTCGCCGCCGCCGTGGTCGCCGCCGCCGTGGTCGCCGCCGCCGTGGTCGCCGCCGCCGTGGTCGCCGCCGCCGTGGTCGCCGCCGCCACCGTCGCTGTGGTAGCCGACGGAAACCTGAGGAGCGTGAGCCGGAGCGGATGCGACCGCAGTCCCGGCCGTGCCGATCGCGGCACCGCCGGCCACGAGAACGCCTGCCGCCGAAACGGCGAAGAGGTGCTTCAGACGTCGTGCTCGCATGATCGATACACTTCCTATGTCTTGGTCGGACCGCACGCGGTCAGACGCATGCGGCTGTTCGCGACCGCCCTGAAGGTGTGCAACGCAGTCTTCTATCGGCCGCGTACGTGTGGGGCACATCTCCCTGCCGCAGCCCCGCAGCGTGGGCCTCGCCGACTGCGCTGCGGCCGCTTTCCTGTGAAGAGAATCTGACGGATCGCGTATGCCGCCGTGCCAGACCTCTCGCTCACCCACGCTAGTCGCCGCATGGTTCATCGCAACCGCTACGTCGCAGCCCCAGAAAAAAGGAGCGCATTGGGCAATACGGGGCCGCTGCGGGACCTCCCACGCCGAGGATGACCCGGCCTTGGGCACGGCCCTGGACCCGGAGCGCTACGACTACACGGGCGCGGTGCTGTTCAACCGGCCCGCACCCTGCGGTGGGGGTCACAAGTCGACGTGCAGCCGATCGGCGCCCTGGGCCAGGAGGAGCTGACCGAACAGGCTGTGGCTTCCTACGTGGCCAAGTACGCCACCAAAGCGGCCGAGACGACCGGCACGGTAGGCCATCGGATCGGGGAGCTGGCCGAACTCGACAAGCTGCCGCTGCCCGCGCACACCCGGCGCCTGATCGAAGCCTGCTGGGACCTGGACGACGTCTACCCGGAACGACTGCTGGCCCGCTGGGCTCACATGCTCGGCTTCCGCGGCCACTTCTCCACCAAGTCCCGCCGCTACTCCACCACCCTCGGCGCCCTCCGCCAGATCCGCGCCGACTACCGCGCCCGGCAGGAACGCCACGAACGCGAACTCTCCGAAGACCTCGACGACACGGAGGGCTCCACGCTCGTGCTCGCCCACTGGACCTACGCCGGACAGGGCCACACCCCCGGCGAATCCTGGCTCGCCGCCACGATCGCCCGAGACATCCAGCTCAACCGCGAGACCGCACGCGAAGCACTGACCGACCTCGACGAAGAAGGAGACGACTGGGCATGGGCCGCCGAAGCCGCCTGAACGGCGAAGGAACGATCACCCTCCGCAGGTACGCGACACGCCGGCGGACCGGCCTGGGCAGCTATCGCTTCCATGATCTGCGTCACTCGTTCGTTTCGCTGCTCCTGGACCTCGGCGCCGCGCCGCACATCGTGCGGGAGATAGCCGGTCACAGCGATCTTCAGGTCACGCTCGGCGTGTACGCCCACGCGTCGGCGGAAGAGAAGCGGAAGGCGTTGACGCAGCTCAGCAAGCTGTTCCAGTGAGCCACACTGCCGTCATACTGCCGTCAGTACGCCAACGAAAGACCCCCGTCGATGATGTCGACGGGGGTCTTTTCGCTGTTCAGCGATTGTGGCTGGGGCCGGGGTCGAACCGGCGACCTTCCGCTTTTCAGGCGGACGCTCGTACCAACTGAGCTACCCAGCCACGAGGTTTCACGTGGAACCTCAGCGGTCCTGACGGGATTTGAACCCGCGGCCTCCACCTTGACAGGGTGGCGAGCACTCCAAACTGCTCCACAGGACCTTGCTGTTGTGTGCAACCGACGAGCCAAGTGTCGCACACGGTACTGCGTGCCCCCAACGGGATTCGAACCCGTGCTACCGCCTTGAAAGGGCGGCGTCCTAGGCCGCTAGACGATGAGGGCTATCGGCCCGCCTGGGCGCTTCTCAGCGCGTCGGGGACGTGAGAAGCATATGGGATGGCGGGGAGTATCGCCAAAACCGTTTACGGCGCGGACCGGGAAGGGGCCGAGGGGGTGGGAGTGGCGCCGGGCCGGTTGTCCTCCGGCAGGTGACGGCTGACCTCCGCCGTCGTCCGGCCCAGGCCGCCCAGCCGGATCTCGTCCCAGGCCTGGAGGCGGCGGCTGTCCCGGTCGAAGTAGAGGATCGACGCCTGGATCGGGTCGGGATGCTTCCCCTCGACGGCGCGCAGTCCGCTGCCGCCCGTGGACCCCTCGATGCGCAGACGCGTCCCGTACCGCATGACCTCCGTGTCCTCGTGGTGGACGTGGCCGGCCAGGACCAGGGGCACCGTGCCGTCCGTCTCGCGGGCGGCGGACGGCTCGTGGGCGACGGCGATGTCCACCGGGGTGCCCGCCGCCCGCTGGTCGCGCAGTGCCGAGGCCAGGCGGGCGCCCGCCAGCTCCTGAGTCGCCTCGCCGCCCAGCGCGAGCGAGCGGTCGGGCGTGAACTGGGGATCACCTGTGCCGGCGAAGCGGAGCCCCGCCAGCGACACCGCGCGGCCGTCGTCCAGGACGTGCACGTTCTTCAGGCCCTGCAGGTAGCGCTGCGTGACGGCGGAGTCGTGGTTGCCGCGGACCCAGACGTAGGGGGCGCCGAGATCCTCGATCGGGTCCAGGAAGCCGTTCTCCGCGGCGGTGCCGTGGTCCATGGTGTCGCCCGAGTCGACGATCACGTCGACCTTGTACTGCTGGACCAGCGAGGCGATGATCTTCCAGCTCGCCGGGTTCAGGTGGATGTCCGAGACGTGCAGCACGCGGATGGTCGTGGGGTCCGGGGAGTAGACCGGGAGCGTGGAGGTGACGTCGTAGAGCTTCGTCACGTTCGTCACCAGACGCGCCAGCTCCCTCTGGTAGACGTCGAACTCGCTGACGATGCTGCGGGCGTTGCCGACCAGGGAGGGCGCGGAGGACAGCAGACCCGAGAACTTCGGCTCCAGGACGGACTTCGGATTCCAGGTCGCGTAGGCCGTGGCGCCGCCGGCCGCCAGGAGCGCCAGGGCCAGGCCGCCGGCGGCCAGGGCGCGGCGCGGACGGCGGTAGACCGCCAGACCGAGGGCCGTGGCACCGGAGACGACCGCCACACAGGAGCGCACGGCCAGGTCGAACGTGCCGCGCTCGACGTCGTGCACCACCTCGTCCTGAAGACCGGAGAGCCGCTCCGGATGGTCGACCAGGGCCTGGGAGCGGACCGGGTCGAGCTGGTCGACGTTGACGTCGAGGCGGACCGGCGCCGCGTGGCTGTCCAGCCGCAGCGCGCCCAGCGGGGAGACGTTGATCTTCGTGCCGCCGGTCAGGGACGGGCGCAGGGTCATCGTCGTGTCCATGGGACCGACCGGGACCCGTACGTTGCCGACGATCAGCAGGCCCAGCCACGCACCCAGCACCACCACGGCGACGAGACCGGCGGCGCGGACCCACGGACGGGGCGTCCGGGTGAGCTCGAGGACGGGGCGCGGGTGACGCGTGCGGCGGCGCCGGAAGAGGGCGCGAGCCACCCGCCGGAGGCCGGGTGTGCGGTTCAGGTCTGCGAGGGGGGCGCGGGCCATTGCTGCCGTATGCCCAGGCCCGTGGCCGGATATGCGCGCTCGCGGGGGCGGGCGGGGGCTCGCGGGGCCGGAGGACCCGTCCGGGCCGGAGCCCGCCCTGGTGTGCCGCGCCGGTCGAGGGCCTCTCGCTCGGGGGTGCCGTACCGGAGAATGGCCCTGTGCTGGAGATGACGCGCGAGGAGTTCGAGGAACTGGTCGCCGAGGCCCTCGACCGGATCCCGCCGGAGCTGACGCGGCTGATGGACAACGTCGCGGTGTTCGTCGAGGACGAGCCGCCCGCCGACGATCCCGGGCTGCTCGGGCTGTACGAGGGGACCCCGCTGACGGAACGCGGCGAGTGGTACGCCGGCGTGCTGCCGGACCGCATCACGATCTACCGGGGACCGACCCTGCGGATGTGCGAGACGCGGGAGGACGTCGTCGCGGAGACGGAGGTGACCGTGGTCCACGAGATCGCCCACCACTTCGGGATCGACGACGCGCGCCTGCACGCCCTCGGCTACGGCTGAGCCCCGCCGCGGCGGTACGGCCCCGGCTCCGGGTCGCGGGACGGCCGGCGTGTCCTCCCGCGGGCGACGGGAGTTGGGCACGTCGACTTCTTCTCCCTCCGGAGGTGGCTGCCCGTGCGCCCCTTGTCCGTACCCGTCCGTCTCGTGGCCGCGGTGCTCGCCGTCGCCGCCGCATCCGGCTGCATGAGCGTGGGGGAGGGATCGGGCGGCCTGCCGCGGCCGTCGCACTCGGCGGGACAGGGGGCCGGCGGGGCGCCGGGCGGAGGGCAGGGGGGCGCCGGCGGTGGGGAGTTCGGCGTGGCCGGGGGCGACGGCGGACACGGGCGCGGAGGCAAGGGGAAGGCCGGCCGGCCGCCGTCCGGATCGGCGTCGCCGTCCGCCGCGGGGAGCGCGTCGGCCGGGGCGCCGGCGCAGCCCGGTGTGCCGCCCAAGCCGGGACAGCCGACGCCGACCGCGGCGGATCCGGCCCCGACCCGCACCACCACCGCCCCCCAGCCGCCGGCCTCACCGGAGCCACCGCCCGCCTCGCCCGAGCCGACCGCCGCCGAGCCGTCGTCGTCGGCGCACGAGGAGCCGCGGCCGCAGATGATGCTGCGCGAGCCGGTACCGGCGGCCGGTGCCCCGGCGTGAGGCCCACGGGCCGGGGGTCCGCGATGTGCGCAGGGGGCGCGGCGGTGGCGGCAGGGGCTGGGACGGGGCGTGTCACGCGTCCGGGCGGGGCGTGTCGTGGGACCGGGCGTGCCGCGCGCGGGACGGCGGGACCGGAGGTGCCGCGGGCGTGCTCCCAGCCCGTCCGCGCCGAACGCGCGACGGGAGCGGACCGGGGCGGCGGGGCCGTGAACCTGAGGGCTGACCTGCTGGTATGCCGATCAGTTTGCCTTCCCGGGGGAGGAGTGCGTATGGTGGCAGATCGTTTGACCCCATTTGCCCGGCGCCCCTGAAGAGCGCGCCGTGTGGCGCGTACTCTCCTTTGCCGTGGCGGACCGCATCGAGGCGGTCGTTGTGCGAATCACGGAGTTGACGGGCGCGTGCCGACGAGACTCCGGAAGGTTTCGCATTCGCATGTCCATTGCCAGTACTGATCACGTCGTCGTGCCCGAGGGCGCCGAGAACCCCGAGCACCTTGACGCTGCCGAGTCCCAGGACGAGGCTCCCGGGACCACGTTCGCGGATCTCGGACTGCCCGAGGGCGTCGTCCGCAAGCTCGCGCAGAACGGCGTGACGGTCCCGTTCCCGATCCAGGCCGCGACCATCCCGGACGCCCTGGCCGGGAAGGACGTCCTCGGCCGTGGCCGCACCGGCTCCGGCAAGACCCTCTCCTTCGGCCTGCCCACCCTGGCCACGCTGGCCGGCGGCCGCACCGAGAGGAAGCGGCCGCGTGCCGTCATCCTCACCCCGACGCGCGAGCTGGCGATGCAGGTCGCCGACGCGCTCCAGCCCTACGGCGACGTGCTGGGCCTGAAGATGAAGGTCGTCTGCGGCGGCACCTCCATGGGCAACCAGATCTACGCCCTGGAGAAGGGCGTCGACGTCCTGGTCGCCACCCCGGGCCGCCTGCGGGACATCATCAACCGCGGCGCCTGCTCCCTGGAGGACGTGCGGATCGCCGTCCTGGACGAGGCCGACCAGATGTCCGACCTGGGCTTCCTGCCCGAGGTCACCGAGCTGCTGGACCAGGTCCCGGCGGGCGGTCAGCGCATGCTCTTCTCCGCGACGATGGAGAACGAGATCCAGACCCTCGTCGACCGCTACCTGACCGACGCGGTCAGCCACGAGGTCGACGCGGCGCAGGGCGCGGTGACGACCATGTCGCACCACATCCTGATCGTGAAGCCGAAGGACAAGGCGCCGGTCACCGCGGCCATCGCCTCCCGCAAGGGCCGCACCATCATCTTCGTGCGCACCCAGCTCGGCGCCGACCGCGTCGCCGAGCAGCTGCGCGACGCCGGTGTGAAGGCCGACGCGCTGCACGGCGGCATGACCCAGGGCGCCCGCACCCGCACGCTGGCCGACTTCAAGGACGGCTACGTCAACGTCCTCGTCGCCACCGACGTCGCCGCGCGCGGCATCCACGTCGACGGCATCGACCTGGTGCTGAACGTCGACCCGGCCGGCGACCACAAGGACTACCTGCACCGCGCGGGCCGCACCGCGCGCGCCGGCCGCACGGGCACCGTGGTCTCCCTGTCCCTGCCGCACCAGCGCCGCCAGATCTTCCGGCTGATGGAGGACGCCGGTGTCGACGCCGCGCGCCACATCATCCAGGGCGGCGCCGCCTTCGACCCGGAGGTCGCGGAGATCACCGGCGCCCGGTCCATGACCGAGGTGCAGGCGGAGTCCGCGGGCAACGCCGCGCAGCAGGCGGAGCGCGAGGTCGCTCACCTCACCAAGCAGCTGGAGCGGGCGCAGCGGCGCGCCGCCGAACTGCGGGAGGAGGCCGACCGGCTGGTCGCCCGGGTCGCCCGCGAGCGGGGCGAGGACCCCGAGGCGGCGGTGGCCGAGGCGCAGGCGGCGGCCGTGCAGGCGGCCGAGGTCTCGGTGCCCGAGCAGCCGGCGGCCGAGGACGTCGACCGTGCCGAGCGCGCCGAGCGCGAGGAGCGCACGGCGGCCCCGTCGTCGTACGAGCGCCGTGAGCGCCGTGACGACCGCGGCGGCTTCCAGCGCGACCGCGACCGCGACCGCGACCGTGGCGGCCGCTCCTTCGAGCGCCGTGACGACCGCGGTGACCGCGGTGACCGCGGCGGCTTCCAGCGCGACCGGGGCTTCGAGCGCCGTGACGACCGGGGTGACCGTGGCGGCTTCCGCCGTGACGACCGCGGTGGCCGCTCGTTCGACCGCGACCGTGGCTTCGACCGCGACCGCGGTTTCGAGCGCCGGGAGGACCGGGGTGACCGCGGCGGCTTCCGCCGTGACGACCGCAACGACCGCAACGACCGCAACGACCGCGGTGACCGTGGCGGCTTCCGCCGTGACGACCGCGACGGCCGCTCGTTCGACCGGGACCGCGACCGCGCCCCCCGTTCCTTCGAGCGCCGTGACGACCGTGGCGGCTTCCGCCGTGACGACCGTCCCGCCCGGCGTGACGAGCGCGGCGGGCACCGTGGCAGCGACCGCCCGTTCAACCGGGACCGTCAGGCTGATCGCCCGGGCTTCCGCACCGGCGGCCACGACCGCCCGTACGGCCGTCGTGACGACCACCGGGGCGGCTCCTTCGGCCGCCGCGACGACAAGCCGCGCTGGAAGCGCAACGGCTGAGCGCGCCGGTCTGCGGCAGGCAGCCGAGCAGCAGGGGAAGGGCCCGTACGACTCAGGTCGTGCGGGCCCTTCCGCGTTCCGGCGCCGAGGGGCGGACGGGCGTCGTCCTCGCCCCTTCCCCTCCGCACCGCCGTGCTCCGTCACCGCGTGACGCATGTCACGTCACCCGCGAGGGAATCGCTGGGGACATGACAGATGACGCCAGAACCAGTGGGCTGTCGGACGAAGAGCGGCTGGCCCAGCTCGGTTACACGCAGGTTCTCGCCCGCCGCATGTCGGCGTTCTCCAACTACGCGGTGTCCTTCACGATCATCTCGGTCCTCTCCGGCTGCCTCACGCTCTACCTCTTCGGGATGAACACCGGCGGGCCCGCAGTGATCACCTGGGGCTGGGTCGCCGTGGGGCTGATGACGCTGTTCGTCGGGCTGTCGATGGCCGAGATCTGCTCGGCGTACCCGACCTCCGCCGGCCTGTACTTCTGGGCGCACCGGCTGGCGCCGCCCCGTTCGGCGGCGGCCTGGGCGTGGTTCACGGGCTGGTTCAACGTGCTGGGCCAGGTGGCCGTGACGGCGGGCATCGACTTCGGCGCCGCCTCCTTCCTGGGGGCCTACCTCAACCTCCAGTTCGACTTCCACGTGACGCCGGGCCGCACGATCCTGCTCTTCGCCGCGATCCTCGTCCTGCACGGACTGCTGAACACCTTCGGTGTCCGCATCGTCGCCTTCCTCAACAGCGTCAGCGTGTGGTGGCACGTGCTGGGCGTCGCAGTGATCGTCGGCGCGCTGGCCTTCGTGCCGGACCGGCACCAGCCGGCGTCGTTCGTGTTCACGGAGTTCGTGAACAACACCGGCTGGGGCAGCGGTCCCTACGTGGTGCTGCTGGGTCTGCTGATGGCGCAGTACACCTTCACGGGCTACGACGCCTCCGCCCACATGACCGAGGAGACCCACGACGCGTCCACGGCGGGCCCGAAGGGCATCGTCCGCTCCATCTGGACCTCCTGGCTGGCCGGCTTCGTCCTGCTGCTGGGCTTCACCTTCGCGATCCAGTCGTACGACGGGGCGCTCGCGTCACCGACCGGCGCACCGCCCGCCCAGATCCTGCTGGACGCCCTCGGCGCGTCCGCGGGCAAGGCGCTGCTGCTGGTGGTCATCGGGGCGCAGCTGTTCTGCGGCATGGCGTCGGTGACGGCCAACAGCCGCATGATCTATGCCTTTTCACGCGACGGCGCGCTGCCCTTCTCGCACGTTTGGCACACGGTCAGCCCGCGCACGCGGACACCGGTCGCCGCGGTGTGGCTCGCGGCCCTCGGAGCGCTGGCGCTCGGCCTGCCCTATCTGATCAACGTCACGGCCTACGCGGCGGTGACCTCCATCGCGGTGATCGGCCTCTACATCGCCTACGTCGTCCCGACCCTGCTGCGGGTGCGCAGGGGCGAGGCGTTCGAGCGCGGGCCCTGGCACCTGGGCCGCTGGTCGCAGGTGATCGGGGTGGTGGCGGTGGCGTGGGTCGGCGTGATCACGGTCCTCTTCATGCTCCCGCAGGTCTCCCCGGTGACCTGGGAGACGTTCAACTACGCCCCGGTCGCCGTCCTGGTCGTCCTCGGCTTCGCCGCGACCTGGTGGCTGGCCTCGGCCCGGCACTGGTTCCTCAACCCCCGTCACCAACGCACCCTGGCCCGCGAAGCGGCCCGCGCCGGCGCCCCCGAACCGGTCGATCCGTAGCCGGGCCGGCACCCGCACGGTGCACTTCCGGCCCCGCTGCCCGATACCCGATCGGTAAGACGGGCTCCTGCGGTTATGCTCGGACGAGCAACATCGCCTGGGCCCTTAGCTCAATTGGCAGAGCAGTGGACTTTTAATCCATTGGTTGTGGGTTCGAGTCCCACAGGGCCTACCGGACCCCTCGGGGCCGGGACCCCCACTGACCTGTGTCGGCCGGGGGTCCCGTCGTTTCCGGGGCCGGCGCGGCAGGCCGGAGTCCGGCGGTCGGCAAGTGGACACGTCGGCCCGCTGCCGGCCCGTCCGGCGGCGCGTGCCCGGTCTCCGGGCGGCGCGCGGCCCGGCGTGCCCGTGTCCCGGCGGGGACGGACAGGATGGAGCGGTGCAAGCAGCCGGTCCGGCTCCGAGAGAGAGTGCGTCGATGCCCCGTCCGTACGTCCTGCTGTCCGCCGCCGTCTCCCTCGACGGCTATCTGGACGACACCGGCCCCGAGCGGCTGCTGCTCTCCGGCCCCGCCGACTTCGACCGGGTCGACGAGGTACGGGCGTCCGTCGACGCCATCCTGATCGGCGCCGGCACCCTGCGCACCGACAACCCGCGGCTGCTGGTCAACTCGCCCGGGCGGCGGGCCGCCCGGGTAGCCGCCGGCCGGCCGGAGTACCCGCTGAAGGTCACGGTCAGCACCTCGGGCGATCTGGACCCGCGGGCCCCGTTCTGGCACACGGGAGGGGAGAAGGTCCTCTACACCACCGACCCGGGCGCGGACCGGGCACGCGAGGCCGGTATCGCCGCCGACGTCGTGCCGCTGGGCCCGGAGGTGGACTGGCGGCGGCTGCTGGAGCACCTCCACGACGAGCGCGGGGTGCGGCGGCTGATGGTCGAGGGCGGCGGGATCGTCCACACCCAGCTGATCCAGCAGCAGCTCGCGGACGAACTGCAGCTCGTCCTCGCCCCGCTGTTCGTGGGTGATCCCGGGGCGCCGCGGCTCTTCGGGCCGGGCGCCTACCAGGGCGGCCGGCTGCGGCTGGTGGAGACGCGGGCCATCGAGGACGTCGTCCTCATGCGGTACGAGCCGACGGCTCCCGGCACCGGAGGTCTCGCCTCGCCCGCGGACCGGCACTGGCTGCGCAGGGCCTGCGAGCTGGCGGAGCGGTGCCCGCCGTCGCGGACCGCGTTCAGCGTGGGCGCGCTGGTGGTGGCCGCCGACGGGACGGAGCTGGCCCGCGGGTACTCCCGCGAGGGCGGTGACCCGGTCGTGCACGCGGAGGAGGCCGCGCTGGCGAAGGTGGACGGTGCCGATCCGCGCCTGCCCGGCGCCACCGTGTACAGCAGCCTGGAACCCTGCGCGCGGCGGACCTCCCGGCCCCGTCCCTGCGCCCGGCTGATCCTCGACGCGGGGGTGCGGCGGGTGGTGACGGCCTGGCGGGAGCCGGACACGTTCGTCGAGGCGGCCGACGGGGCCGGGGTGCTGGCGGCCGGGGGTGCGGAGACCGTCGTGCTGCCGGAGTACGAGGAGCGGGCCAAGGCGCCGAACCGGCACCTTCTCGGCTGAGCGGGACCCTCCCGTCGGCCGGCGGTGCCGGCCAGGGCGTCCGCGCCGCCCGGTGGCGAGGACGCCCGGTGGTGAGGGCTTCCCCGGCGCCGGTCCCGGCGGCGGACACGCGGCGCGGGAAGCGATTGGCCATCTGTCCTGCGCATGCCGTACACTCAAAGCACAACGACGCGGGGTGGAGCAGCTCGGTAGCTCGCTGGGCTCATAACCCAGAGGTCGCAGGTTCAAATCCTGTCCCCGCTACTGAAGGCTCAGGGCCGGAATCCGTTCCAGGATTCCGGCCCTGAGTGCTTTCCGGGGGCGCGGGCTGCCGCGCGGCTGTTCTCCGTTTCCCGCGGCTGTACGTGTCCCGGGTCACCTTCGGATCAGCCGGTTCATCCGGTCGGCCCCCACCAGCTCGCTCCCCGCACCGGCTCCGGGAAACCTGGACCGGGCGAGACCGGCGTTCGGCGTGTGGGGCAGGAGACGAGTAGTGCGGCCAGGTGAGGTGGAGGACGAGCGGCCGTACGCCCTCGAACCCTGGGACATGGGCGAGCCCGGGAACGGGCACGGCCGTCGGCGCCCCGTTGACGGCCACGCCGTCGCCCACGGGGCTTCCGCGTCCGCCCCAGGCGGCACCTCCAGGGCCGCCGCGCACGGCACCTCCGGGTCCGCCCCGCGCGGCACCCTCGCGGTCGGCCCGGATCCCACCGCCCCCGCCGTCGGCGCCCACGCCACCCCGCGCGGTTCTTCTCCCGGGGCCCGGCGCACCCAGGCCGGCGCCCCGCGCGCCGAAGTCGGCGGCCGATCGCCCGGCGACCTCGCCCCCCGCCCGGGTACCGGGGACACCGCTGCCGCTGCCGCTGCCGCTGTCGCTGCCGCTGCCGCCCCGCCCGGTGCGGGCGTGCGGCGGCGGACCCCCTACCCCCGTGCCCTCGCCCCGCTGCTCCCGGCGTTGCTGCTCGCCGTCGGCGCCGTCTTCGACTGGCTCGCGCCCACCGACGTCACCGCGGCCCCGCTCCTCACGGCCGCGCCCCTGGTCGCCGCGCCGCTGCTGTCGCGGCGGGCCACCGCGCTCACGGGGGCCGCTGCCGTCGGCGTCGTGCTCACGGCGCACCTCGGCACCAGTGCTGTGTGGCGCGTCGGGGCGTTCACCGAGCTGGTCACCGTGGCGACGGTCGCGGTGCTGGCCGTGCTCATCAACCTCCTCGTGCGCCGCGGCCACGAGCGGCTGGCCTCCGCCCGCGAGATCGCCGAGGCGGCCCAGCGCGCGGTGCTGCCCGAGCCGGCCGGGCGGATCGGCGGGCTGGACGTCGCGGCCTGCTACGAGGCGGCGCAGGCGGACGCGTTCATCGGCGGGGATCTGTACGCCGTGCAGGAGACCCCGTTCGGCGTGCGGCTGGTCGTCGGCGATGTGCGCGGCAAGGGGATGGGGGCGGTGGCGGCCGTGGCCGTGGTCCTCGGGGCGTTCCGGGAGGCCGCCGAACAGGAGGCCACGCTGGAGGGGGTGGCGGGGCGCCTGGAGCGGGCGCTGGCCCGCGAGGGAGCGCGGGGCGGCGGGCTCGACACGGGCGAGGACTTCACCACGGCCGTCCTGGCCGAGATCCCGCACGACCGCGCGATGGTGAGGATCGTCAACCGCGGCCATCCGCCGCCGCTCCTGCTGCACGCGGACGGCACCGTGCGTCCGCTGCTCGCCGACGAGCCCGCACTGCCGCTCGGCCTGGAGGATCTGGGCAGCCGGCCCTGTCGCGCCGAGGAGACCCGCTTCCCCGCCGGGGCGACCCTGCTCCTGCACACCGACGGCCTGTCCGAGGCCCGCGACGAACGGGGCCGTTTCTACGACCCCGAACAGCGCCTGGCCGGGCGGGTCTTCCGAGACCCGGACGCCCTGCTGGCCACCCTCGCGGCAGAGGTGCGCCGGCACACGGGGGACGGCCTGGCGGACGACATGGCCCTGCTGGCCGTACGCCGGTCCTGACCGGCCTCACCGAGGGTGAGCGTGTCGTCCCTCCACGTACAACGCCTGACGCACCGTCAGTCGACGCGGGCAGCGTGAATGTTGGTCGACTCGCCCGCATTTGGCCTTTGTTGGCCAGAATCTCCACGCCAAGAGGGTTTAACGATCAAGCCGAACGGCTTGGAATCCATGGCTCGGGTCTATTAACGTTCGATAACGCAGCGCGGTCGTCCCAGCCGTCACCCGAGGCGGCTCCGTGCGCACGCGCCGAATCCCGTCAGGGAACCGGGGAACCACCAATGTGGGGTGAATCGGGCGTAGTCCGCCGTGTCGAACGGTCGGTATACGCGCGTAGGAGACCTTCCCGCTCCGAACCCGTCAGCTAACCCGGTAGGCGAACGGAAGGAAAGGAGCGCGCCCGCGTGGCGTCCAACCCGCCTGCCCCCGAGGCCCCGTTCCGCACCAGTGAGAACGGCACCGACACCTTCGCGTACGGCGGCCGCCGCCCCGACGAGGGGCCGTGGGAGGGGTGGAACCCCACCGAGGACTCCGTTCGTCCGGTCCGCGGCCGGCACCGCGTCACCAAGCAGCGCGGCGGCGGGCTCGCCCGCAGCTCCACCGTCCTCGGAGTCGGCGTCATCGCCGCCGTCGGCGCCGGCGGCATGGCCAGCGCCCAGACCGGCAAGCCGCCGGTGTCGATCTCCATGCCCGACCTGCCCTCCGTGGGCACCCTCTTCGCCGAGGACTCCGCGCCGGCGGCCCAGGGTTCCGCCACCGCCCTCAGCAGCCTCGCCACCGGTGCGGCCGACTCGGCGCAGGGGTCCTCCGACGCGGGCGAGGCCCTGCGCAACCGCATCATGGCCCAGGCCGAGCAGCAGCAGGTCCAGGTCGACACGGAGGCGCAGGAGGCCGCGGCCGCCGTCGCCACCCGGCAGGCGGAGGAGGCCGCCGCCAAGGCCGTGAAGGAGGCCGAGGCCAAGGCCGCCGCCGCGAAGAAGGAGGCGGAGCAGGAGGCCGCGAAGAAGGCCGAGGCCGAGCGCCTGGCCCGGCTGGCCACGCAGTACACGCTCCCCACCTCCTCGTACACCCTCACCTCGACCTTCGGCCAGGCCGGCTCCATGTGGTCCTCCGGCTACCACACCGGGCTGGACTTCGCCGCGCCCACGGGCACGCTCATCAAGGCCGTGCACGGCGGCACCATCACCGAGGCCGGCTGGGCCGGCGCGTACGGCTACCGCACCATCCTCACCCTCGACGACGGCACCGAGCTGTGGTTCTGCCACCAGTCGTCGATCAGCGCGAGCGTCGGGCAGAAGGTCGCCACCGGCGACGTGATCGGCCGCGTGGGCGCCACGGGCAACGTCACCGGACCGCACCTGCACCTCGAGGTCCACCCCGGCGGCCAGGCCACCGGCATCGACCCGATGGCGTGGCTGCGCGACAAGGGCCTCACCCCCTGACAGCCTCGCCCCGGACGGCCGCGCCCTGACAGCCGCCTCCCGGACCCGGCGGTCCTGACCACGTCCCCGCGACGTCGGGGCCGCCCCCTAGTTGTTTGCCCACCTTTTGCGGCGGATCCGGAATTGGGCACTCCGTAATGTGCGTTGACACCGAGCATGAGTTCTCTACGCAAGCTCGGCTCGTCCGACCTCGAGGTCTTCCCGCTCGCCCTCGGCGGCAACGTCTTCGGCTGGACCGCCGACGAGGCACAGTCCTTCGCCGTCCTCGACGCCTACACGGCCGCCGGCGGCAACTTCATCGACACCGCCGACTCCTACTCGTCCTGGGTGGAGGGCAACCGCGGCGGCGAGTCGGAGACCGTCATCGGCAAGTGGCTCAAGGAACGCGGCAACCGCTCCGACGTCGTCATCGCCACCAAGGTCAGCCAGCACCCCGACTTCCAGGGGCTCTCCGCCGCCAACATCAAGGCCGCGGCCGACGCCTCCCTGCGGCGCCTGGGCACCGACCACATCGACCTGTACTACACCCACTTCGACAAGCCGGAGGTGCCGGTCGAGGAGATCGTCGGCGCCCTCGACGAACTGGTGAAGGCGGGCAAGGTCCGCCACATCGCCGCCTCCAACATCTCCGCCGAGCGCCTGCGCGCGTCCCTCGACTTCTCCGAGCGCGAGGGCCTGGCCCGGTACGTGGCGCTGCAGCCCCACTACAACCTGGTCTCGCGCGACACCTACGAGGGACCGCTCCGCGACCTCGCCGAGCGCTCCGGTCTGGCCGCCGTCCCGTACTACGCGCTGGCCTCCGGCTTCCTGACCGGCAAGTACCGGCCCGGCGCGACGGTGGACAGCCCGCGGGCCCAGGGCGCCGCCAAGTACCTGGAGACCGAGCGGGGCCGGAAGGTCCTCACCGCGCTCGACGAGATCGCCGAGGCGCACGGCGCCCCCGTCGCCACGGTCGCCCTGGCCTGGCTCGCCGCGCAGCCGACGGTGGCGGCCCCGATCGCCTCGGCGCGGACCGTGGAGCAGCTGCCGGCGCTGCTGGGAGTGGCGGAGCTGACGCTGTCCGGCCAGGAGATCGCGAAGCTGGACGAGGCCTCGGCCTAGGAACCCCCGCCCGGACGAGCGCGGCCGCCGGTCCCCGGACGCGGTGACCCGCGCGCCCGGGTCCGTCCGACGGCGGACTCGACCCGCTCGCCGGGACAGGCCGACGCGGCCGGGGGTCGCCGTCCCGCTCCGGACTCGCCGGTCAGGGCCGGCCCCCGGCGCGGCGGGGGCCACCTGCGTGCTGGGACCCGTCCGTCAGGGGCCGTCCGACGCAGCGAGGGGTCGCCTACCGGTCCCGAACTGCCTGTGGGCGCCCGCCCGACGCGGCAGGGGGCGGGCCCTGACGGCCGGCTCCGGGTCGAGCGCACAGGCTCTCAGGGCCGGTACGGGTTGTGCCCCGGGTACGGCGCCGCCGGCCCGTACGGCCGGTGGGCCGACGGCTGCCGGTACACCGGGTAGGGCGGCCCGTACGCCCCGTGCAGTGGCCACGGCGGCGCGAGCACCGGCACCGGCGGCGCCGTCCTGCGCGCCGCGTGGTCCAGGGCCGGCCCGGCCACGTCCCGGCGCCTCCACAGCTCGTACAGCAGCTCCTGCTCCCGGGGGACGAAGTCGGCGCCGGCCCGGCCCCGGCTCCCGCGGCGCCGCAGGAAGGCCAGCGACGTCGCGTACGCCTCGTACTGCGCGACCGCCCGCGCCGCCGCCTTTCCGGCGTGCCGCCGCGCGTGGTCCCGGGCCAGCCGGCGCGCCCGCATGGAGCCCAGGGCGAAGGGCTCGGCCGGCGACAGCCATCCGGCGGCGGCGTAGGCCGGCAGCTCCTCGCGCACGGTCCGCAGCTCCCGCTGCCGCGTCCACACGACCAGCCAGGTCAGCAGCCCGAAGGCGGGCAGCATGAAGGCGGCGTACACGGCGAGGAAGCCGTAGTCGCCCAAGGACGCGGAGCCGTTCCACATCGCGTGCATGCCCATCGCGAGCAGCAGCCCGGCCGGCGGCAGCAGTGCCCGGCGTACCCGCTGGTGGGGGCCGAGGAGGGCGGCCATGCCGAAGCCGATGCCGGTCAGCACGGTGAACAGCGGGTGCGCGAACGGCGACATGACGATCCGTACGAAGAAGGTCGCCGCGGTGACGGAGGGCAGGCCCCGCCCGCCGGAGAGCTGGTCGGTGCCGAAGGCGGTGCCGAGGTAGAGGATGTTCTCGGTGAACGCGAAGCCGGTGGCGGTGACCCCGGCTATCACCACCCCGTCGACGATGCCGGTGAAGTCGCGTCTGCGGAAGAGGAAGACCAGCAGGAGGGCGGTGGCCTTCGCGGACTCCTCCACGACCGGCGCTATCACGGTCGCCCCCAGGGTGTCCGCGCCCGACGGGTCGGCGGTCGCCGTGGCGATCCAGTGCGTCGCGAAGCTGTTGGCGACGATCGCGATCAGCGCCGCCGCGCAGGCGCCCCAGGCGAAGGCGAACAGCAGGTTCCGCCAGGGGCCGGGCTCCACCCGGTCCAGCCAGCGGAAGGCGGCCACGAGCAGCGGCACGGGCAGGACGGCGAGCCCCAGACCGACGAGGAACCCCTCGGTGCCGGTCTGCTCACGGACGAGGGCGAGGATGACCAGTCCGGACAGCGCGAGCAGGGTGGTCGGGGCGCCGTACCGCACCCACCGGCGCTGCCACCAGTGAGCGGGCCGCGGCGCACCGCCGACGGGGCCGCCGGGGAACGTCGGGTACGGGGGACAGGTGACCACGGCATCGACCCTAACGAGGCGGGGCGCCGCCCGGCGACCGGGCCTCGTACGGCGAGGACCGGTCAGCCGCGGTCAGGGCGCTGGGTGGAGGGCTGGTCCTACGGGTGCTCCGGAGGCTGCCGGGTCCCGTGCGGTACGCGTCGGAAGAGGAGATCGTGCACCACGTGACCCTTCTCGAGCCCCTGGGCCTCGAAACGGGTCAGCGGCCGGAAACCGGGCCGGGGCGCGAAACCGCCGTCGGCCTGCGTGTTCTCGAAGGCCGGGTGCGCGGACAGCACCTCGAGCATCTGCTCGGCGTACGGCTCCCAGTCGGTGGCGAGGTGGACCAGGGCGCCAGGGCGCAGCCGGGACGCGGCAAGCGTCAGGAACTCGGGCTGGATCAGCCGCCGCTTGTGGTGCCGCTTCTTGGGCCAGGGGTCGGGGAAATAGACGCGCAGCCCGGCGAGCGCGTCCGGCGCGAGCTGCTCACGGAGCAGGATGATGGCGTCGCCGTTGCCGACCCGGATGTTCGACAGCCCGCGCCCGCTCTCCGCCCCGCCGGGGCCGGGGGACCCCCCTCGCTCGGCGAGGCCCAGCAGATTGCCCTGGCCGGGGGTGTGCACGTCGACGGCGAGGATGTTGGTGCCGGGGTCCGCGGCCGCCATCTGCGCGGTGGCCTCGCCCATGCCGAAGCCGATCTCCAGCACGACGGGGTTCGGGTTCCCGAACAGCTCGGCCAGGTCGATCACCCGCTGCCCGTCGATGTCCAGCCCCCAGACGGGCCACAGCCGCTGCAACGCGTCGCCCTGCCCCGCGGTCACGCGGCTGCGCCGCGGCTGGAAGCTGCGGATGCGCCGCTCGAAGTGCGACCCGGCCGGATCCGGCCGGGGCCCGTCGGGGAAGCGCGGCTCCCCCTTGGCCCGGCTCTGCCGCACGGGCACGGCGGGGGTGCGGCCGGGCTGCTCGCGGGGGGCGGTCCGGGAGGCGTCGGGGGTGTTCAGGAAGTTCGACACAGTGCAGCCGATTTTACGGGGACGGCGCGGAAAGCGGACGGCCCGGCGACTGAGCCGGAGCCGACGCCGCGCCCACCCCGGCTACCACGCGGCACGGCCGGGCCGCCCGAGCCCCGCTTCGCCGCCCGAGGGCCGCCAGGCGCCGCCGCGTGACCGCCGGCGAGGTTGCCGCCAGGCGCCGTAGCGCTGGTCGGGCACGGCGACCTGTGCCTGCCGCACGGCGCCCGCCACGCCGGAGCGGTGCTCCGCCCGTCGCCCGTCAGCGGCGTGTTCGCTGCCCGTCCGTCGTCGTCGGCACGGCACGGCGCCCGCCGGCGAGGCGCATGCGGTCACCCTCACGCCGACCCCAGCACCGTCAGCGCCCGTCTCGCCACTTCGCGCCCGATCGGCAGGGACGCCGTGGCCGCCGGGGACGGGGCGTTCAGCACGTGCACCGCGCGGGCACCCTCCCGGATCAGGAAGTCGTCCACCAGCGTCCCGTCCCGGAGCACCGCCTGCGCCCGCACGCCCGCGGGCGACGGCACCAGGTCGTCCTCCCGCACCGCCGGCAGCAGCCTGCGCACGGCCCGTGTGAACGCCGCCCTCGACGCCGAGCGCCGCAGCTCCCCGGCCCCGTACCGCCAGTGCCGGCGGGCGATGCGCCAGGTGCCGGGCCAGGTCAGCGTGGACGCCAGCTCGCGCGGCCGGACGACACCCCACCCGTATCCCTCGCGCGCCAGCGCCGGCACCGCGTTGGGCCCGACGTGCACGCCCCCGTCGATCCCCCGGGTCAGATGCACCCCGAGGAAGGGGAAGGCCGGGTCCGGCACCGGATACACCAGCCCCCGCACCAGCTCCGGCCGCGCCAGCTCGTAGTACTCCCCGCGGAACGGCACGATCCGCACCCCCGGCTCGTCCCCGGTCAGCCGCGCCACCTCGTCGCAGTACAGCCCGGCGCAGTTGACCAGCACCCGGCCGCGGACCACGTCACCGCGCGCCGTGCGGACGGCCACGCCCCGCTCCGGGCGCCGGTCCACCCGTACGACCCGGGCGCCGTAGCGGATCTCCGCGCCCGACGCGCGGGCGAGCTGCCGGGCGACCCCGGCGAAGTCGCAGATCCCTGTCGTGCCGACGTGGATGGCGGCCGTCCCGCGCACCTCGGGCTCGTACTCGGTGATCTGGGCGGGACCCAGCTCCCGCACCGGGATGCCGTTCTCCCGGCCGCGCTGCACGAGCGCGTGCAGCCGGGGCAGCTCCTCACGGCCGGTGGCCACGATCAGCTTGCCGGTGACCGCGTGCGCGATGCCGTACTCGGCGCAGAACTTGACCATCTCGGCCGCGCCCCGCACCGCGTACCGCGCCTTCAGCGAGCCCGGGCGGTAGTAGATCCCGCTGTGGATGACCCCGCTGTTGCGTCCGGTCTGGTGCCGGGCCGGACCCGCCTCCTTCTCCAGGACCGTGACCCGTGTGCCCGGCGCGGCACGCGTGATCGCGAACGCCGTCGACAGTCCGACGATGCCGCCGCCGATCACGAGCACGTCACAGTCGTACGCGATCTCCCGTCGCACCCGCGCCACCTCCCGGCATCCGATAGTGCACTGCGCCACTGACAATGCCCTCAAACCCTGGAGGCGTCCGTGAGCGCGCGGCGTGTCGGCGCCGTGTCGGCGGGGTGGTCAGGCCGGCGTCATCAGCAGCGGACGCGCGCGCTCGCGCAGCTCGACCACGCGCGGCTCGTCGCCGTACGGCTCCAGCCGGTGCAGCAGGTCCTTGACGTACTCGGTGGTCCGGGCGGAGGAGATGCGCCCGGCGACCTCCACGGCGCGCACGCCCTGCTCGCACGCCGCGTCCAGGTTCCCCGACTCCAGTTCGGCGACCGCCGAGACGACCAGCCGCAGACCGTGCGAGCGCACGAATTCCTCCGTCGGCTTCGACAGCGCCTGCTCGGTGAAGCGGCGGACCTGGCGCGGCGCCTTCAGGTCGCGGTAGCACTCGGCGGCGTCCGCGGCGAACCGGTCGTAGCCGTAGAAGCCGAGCCAGGAGGGGTCGGCGTCGCCGTCGCGGGAACGCTCCAGCCAGCCCTCCGCCGCCTTCAGCGCGGCGCCGGCCGCCTGCGCGTCCCCGGCGCGCGCGTGCGCGCGGGCCTCGACGAGGCGGAAGAAGCTCATGGTGCGGGCCGTGGCCAGGCCCCGGTTGCGCTCCAGGGCGGCCTGCGCCAGGTCGACGCCCTCGTCGCCGAAGCCGCGGTAGGTCGCCTGGAGGGACATGGACGCCAGCACGTAGCCGCCGAGGGGGACGTCGGCGGCGGCACGGGCCAGGCGCAGCGCCTGGATGTAGTAGCGCTGGGCGGCCTCCTGCTGGCCGGTGTCGAAGGCCATCCAGCCCGCCAGCCGGGTCAGTTCGGCGGCCGCGCCGAACAGCGCCCGGCCGACCTCGTCGGAGTACGACCCGAGCAGCAGCGGAGCGGCCTCCACCCGCAGGCACTCGGGCACCATCGACGAACGCCAGTCGCCGCCTCCGTACTTGGAGTCCCAGCGCCTGGCGTCCTCGGCGGCCTCCCGCAGCTTCTGCACGTCGCTGTGGCCGACTTTGATCGGTGCGCCCGAGCCCTCCGCCGGACCGGCCTCGCGCGCCACCGAGCTGTCGGCCGGGGTTATCAGCCACCGCGAGGCGGGCGTCGCGTAGGCGCTCACCGCGAAGGAACCGGCCAGGGACTGCCAGATGCCGCCGGAGCCGGCCCTGCGGCCCGCGAGATCCAGCCGGTACAGCTCCGTCGCCGACCTGACCGCCTGGTCGACGTTCCTGGGGAAGGCGAGGCCCACCTCGGGTGCGGGGTCTGCGTCGGCCAGCCCGATCTCGTGCAGCGGCACCGGCCGGCCCAGCTTCTGCCCGATGGCGGCCGCGATGAGGTGCGGCGCCGCGCCCTGCGGCACCATGCCCTTGGAAACCCAGCGCGCCACCGAGGTCTTGTCGTAGCGAAGGGTCAACCCCCGCTGGGCGCCGAGGTCGTTGACGCGTCGCGCGAGGCCCGCGTTGCTGATTCCCGCGAGGGCGAGAACGGCGCCGAGTTTCTCGTTCGGCCCGCGTTGCTCCCTGGACATGCGCCACCCCTCGACACAGACGGCTGCCGCGATGGCATAAGCACGCGGCATTCGTAAACCCAGCGTAGTTCGCCGCATCCCAAGCGTTAAGGGGCATTCTTCCGGATGGCGGGATTGTGGCCCGTACGGAAGTACGGGCCCTGCACGCAGGGTTGCGGCGCGCTCCCGGCGTGTGGCCGTGCGCCCGTCCGTGCGCTCTTCTCCGGCCACCGGGGGAGCGGTTCCATGGTTGCGCGTGGGTCGGCCCGCTGTACTGGATCCAGTGGGCTGGGGGACACCGCCGCCACCATCCCCGCGGGCGGCGGAACGGTCCGGGAGGCGAACTCCGCCTCCCGGACTGTGCGTTGTCCGCCGGTGCGCGGATCCATGTACGGAGCGTGCGCACGCCTGTCCCGTCGTCGGTGATTCGGCCGAAAATCGACCCTGCTTTCCGCCGGGTATTTCCGTCCCCGCCAGGGGAGTTGAGGGCGCACCGGGTGTCGCCACGAGCGCATCCGGGGGCGCATTCAGGTCTCACCGGCAGTGCCGGGTGCGGGAGTTGGCCCGCGTTCGAGCAGGCGCGCGAGGGCGTGCACCGTCCGGCGCGGGCGGCGCCGCCTCCGCTCCGGTGCGCCTCCTTCGTGGCAGCATGGTGCCCTGTTCGTGCGGTGCACTGGTGGTCCACGGTCTGTGGAGGCGGCGATGCGGTGGTTGGTGGGATGGAGCAGCACCGCCGCGGGGGCCGCCCGCATCGGTTCCGCGGGCGCCACCGGACACGACGGTGAGACCGTGCAGCCGGTGGGCTCCCAACTGCTGTGGGGCGACCCGGACCCGCTGTGGGCCGTCGGCGACTGGCGGCCCGACGAGATCCGGCTGGTGACGGTCGACGCCCAGACCCGCATCGCCGTCCTCGGCATCTGCGGCGCCTCCGACGAGGAACTGAGGGTCGGCCTGCTCGCCGCGCGCGGCGGGGCGCTGCGGCACCTGACCGCCTGGGCGGGCAGCTACACGGCCGTCGTCCAGGTGGGCCGGCGCATCACCGTCTGCGGCGACCTCGCGGGCGCGCGCCCGGTCTTCCACACCCCCTGGTCCGGCGGCACCGCCTACGCGACGGCCGCGCTGCCGCTGGCCGACCTCGTCGAGGCCAACCTCGACTTCGCGCACCTGGCCGCGCTGCTCGCCGCCCCCGACGTCCCGGCCGCCCTGCACGACTCGACCCCGTACGAGGGCGTGCGGCGGGTCCCGCCCGGCCACGCCCTGATCCTGCGCACCGGGTCGCGGGAGGTGGCGGGGTACGACCCCGTCGCCTCGCTCGCCGTCGCGGCACCCCCGGCCGACCCGGACAGCGCCGTCGACGCGGTGCGGGACGCGCTCGTGGAGGCCGTGCGCGTGCGCCTCTCCGCGCCCCGCCACGTCCCCGACATCGACCCCGGACCCGTGCCCGGCATGGGCCCCGCCGAGCGCCGCGCGGCCCGCGGGATGCCGGTGCCGGGCATCGGCGCGGACCTGTCCGGGGGCCCGGCCTCCGGCACCCTGGCCCTGCTCGCCGCCGGCCTGCCGGGCAGACCGGGCACGCTCCTGGGCCACGGCACGGGAGCCGGCGAGCGCCTGCTCGCCGTCACCTTCAACGACCTCGCCGTCGGCGGGCGCGAGACGGAACTGGAGCGGGCCGGGACGATCGCGGCCGGCCCCCGTCTGCACCACGTCGTGGTGACGGGCGGCGAGGAGGTGCTGCCCTACGCCGACCTGGACGGTCCGCTGACGGACGAGCCGGGACCCTCCCTCGTCGCGGCGGCCCGGCACCGGGCGCGGCTCGTCTCCGGCAGCGCGGACCACTTCACCGGGTACGGCGCCCGCCAGGTCCTGGACGCGCACCCGGCGCGCCTGGCCGATCTGCTGATGGACCGCAAGCGGCGCCACCTCGTCCGTCCCGTCGCCGCGCTCACCCGGGCCGACGGGTCGGTGATGGTTCCCGCGCGTGTGTACGGCGCGGCCCGGCGGCTGGCGCGGACGTCCTACCACGCGGGTCTGGAGACGCTCGCCGAGCGGCTGCGGCAGCGCCGCTTCGACGAGCCCGGAGGCGCCGTGGGAGCGTCCCTCGCCGCGCTCACCTGGGCCAGACCCGGGCCGGCGGCGCGCTGGCTGACCGGCGAGGCGCTGGCTGAAGTATCGGTTCGTCTGCAGCGGGCGACGAGCCGTTCCGGGGTGGGGCCGGGGCAGCGGCCCGGCGACTACCGGGCGCGTGCCGTGCTCGCCCGGCAGGCGGCGGACCTGCGGGTCCTGGAGCAGGCCGCCGAGATCCGCTCCCAGCGGCTGCACATGCCGTTCCTCGACAACCAGGTCGTGCGCGCGTGCCGGGCCCTGCCGGAGGCGCTGCGCGTGCAGCCGGGGGCGCGGGCGGCGATCCTGCGGACGGTGCTGGAGGGGGCCGGCGTGCGGGAACTGCCGCCCGGCTGGGGCGCACCGTCCCACACATCGGCCGCGGCGGCCCGGACGGGGCTGCGGGTGGCCGTGAACTCCCTGGTCGACCTCTTCGCCACACCGCTGCTCGCGGAGGCGGGGCTGGTGGAGGCCCGTGTGGTGCGCAAGGCACTGCGGGCGGCGGCGGAGGGCGAGCCGCTGCCGCTGGACGGGCTGGCGGACCTGGTCTCCCTCGAACTGTGGCTGGGGCGTCTGCTGGCCCGGCGCGGTACGTGCTGGACCGGGACACCGGCGCGGGCCCGCGCGGTTCCGGCGGGGATCGCCCCGCAGCGGGGGGCACTGGCGTCCGGGGCGTAGCGCGGGGGCCCGCGGTGATGCGGGGTGGCCGCAGGTGTTGCGGGGGATCGCCCCGCAGCGGGGGCGCCGGCGTCCGGGGTGTGGCGCGGGGCCCGCGGTGATGCGGGTGGCGGGCGCCGAGCGCCCTGTTCCGGTGGCTGGCGCCGGGTGACCCGGGGGTACGTTGCCGGAGGCGGCGGACACGTGACTGCCGGCCCGGCGGGACGTACGTCGAAGACGGCCGAGCGTCACGGGCGGCGGGCCCGTCCGGGCCGCTCGGCGACCCGCACCCCCGCCCTCACCCGCGCGGTGCGGGGTCCGGGCCTGCGTCCACCCGGTCACCGGCCGCGCCTGCGTCGCAGGTGAACGTCGACTCCGCCCAGTCCGCGAGCGCCCCGGCGCCGTGGGGACCGTGCGGCTCGACCACGAGACGCACGGTCCCGCGGCCGGTGAGGTCCACATGGACGGGGACGGCCGGATCACCGCCCGCGACCACCCGGGAACGCCACAGCCGCACGCCGTCGGCGTACACCGCGAAGGAGACCCTGCCGAACCCGGCGGTGAGGTCGTCGACGCCCGCCCGGGCGTCGAAGGCGGAGCACGCGCCATTCAGCGCGACGGTGACGGAGGACCGGCCGTGGACGGTCACGCCGTGCCCGAACCGGCTGCCCTCGACCGACATGCCGTACCGCTGCCAGACCCAGCTGCTCGCACCGAGCCGCATCTCGGGCTTCGTACCGTCCCCGGTGAGGTCGTAGTCGAGCTCGCTCCACCGGTGGACCGCGGGAGCGTCCGGGGGAGGCGGCACCGGCGCGGGTGAGGGCGTCGCACCGCCGGGGGCCGGGCCGGACGGCGGCGGAGTGACGGGGGCCGACGACTCCGGCGTGGGGGTCGGCGACGGCGCGGGCGGCGCCGGGGACGCGACGGACGCGGCGGCGGGTGCCGGGGCCGGGCTCACCGCCGCGGCCGGTGGCGGAGGCTTTGGGGTGCGCCCCCGCGTCCGTGCCGGCGCGGACGACGACGGCGGCGCGGGCCGGACCACCGGCGAGGACGCGGACGGCGGGGTCGCGGGCGACGGCTTCCCGGCCGGCCCGTTCTGGGCGGTCACGGCCAGCGCGATGGCCGTCGCGGCGACGGCGGCGACGCCGGCCGCGACGCCGGCCGTCACCGACGCGCCCAGCCGCTCGGACCCGGCCGGGCCCTCCGTCGCGCCGGACGAGCCCCCCGCACCTCCGGCACCCGGCGCGCCCGCGGTGCCCGTCCCGCCGGACGGAGCACCGCCGAGTGCGGCGGCCGCACCCGTGGCGCCCGTCCCGCCGGCGAGGATCCCGAGGGCCTTGGCGTACCCGGCCGCGCCGAACCACCCGATGACCGCGATCGGTACGACGGCGGGGAGCGCGCCGGCGACCTCCTGCACCTGACCCGCCGCCAGCCGGCACCCGGCGCACTCCTCCAGGTGCTTGCGCAGGCCCCGCTCGGCACGCGAGCGCAGCCGGCCGCGCGCGTAGGCGCCGAGCCGGCCGGCGTGGCGGGCGCAGTCCGTGCCCTGTGCGAGCGCGGTGCTGACGTGCGCCTGGAGGTAGGCCCGTTTCAGTCCCTCACGGGCCCGGCCGGCCAGCACGCGCGTGCCGTTGGCGTCCAGCCCGAACAGCGGTGCGATGCTGCTCGGCGGTTCGTCCTCGACCTCGGTGTGCCAGAGCACGGCCTGCCACCGCTCGGGCAGCGAGCGGAAGGCGCGCACGGCGAGGGACTGCTCCGCCTCGTGCATCGCCCGTACGTCGGCGCCCGGTTCGAGCCCTCCGGGGAGGCCGGGGGATGCGGGACCGCCGAGCGCCTCCGGGACGCGCGCGGCCTGGGCCGCGAACACCGCGAAGTCCTCCACCAGGTGCTCGCGCCTGGCCGTCCTCGTCCACTGGGCCGCGACGCGGCGGACGGTGGTGAGCAGATACGCGCGAACGGCGTGCTCGGGACCGGAGCCGCCGCGCACCGCCTGGAGCACGGCGGCGAACACCTCGGCGGTCAGGTCGTCGGCCGTGTGGGCGTCACGGCAGCAGGTGGCGGCATACCGGCGCACGGCGTCGGCATGGCGCCGGTACAGCTCCCCGTACGCCGTGTCGTCGCCCTTCCTCGCCCGTCCGATCAGCTCCGCGTCGGACGGCGGCAGCGGCGCCGAAGAGGACGGCAGAACGCCGCCCCGCGCCGGGGACGGCAGGTCACCGCCTCCCGGCCCCTCACGCTGGGCGGGGACGCCGTCCGGGTGCGGGACGTGCTTGTGGTCCGGTCCGCCGCCCCACGCCTGAGGGTGGTCGTCGAGCGGTGCACCTCCCTGGGCGGGCACACCGCCCTGCGCTCCCACGGCGTCGTCGGCCGGCACACCGCCCTGAGCCGGCACCCACCCCTCGGCCGCCGCGCCGTGACGAGCCTCCGGATCGTCACGGCCCCGGCATCCGTCCTGGGCCGGTACGACCCCGTGGGCAGGCAGGCCTTCGCGGGGCGAGCCCTCGTCCCGGGCCGGGGAGCCGCCTTCGGCCGGTCCGACCCCCTCTTCCGGTCGGCCGTCCCGGGCAGGCGGACCGCCCTGGGCGGGCAAGCCCCCTCGGGCCGGACCCTCGTCCTGGGCCGGGGACCCGTCCTGAGCGGCACCGCTCCCGCGCGTCACGCCGGGCCGTGCGCCCTGGCCCGGGACCTGGCCGGGGCCCGCGCCGTCGGCGTCCGTCTCCCCGTCACCGAGTGACTCGTCGCGCCCGTCAAAGCCCATCGCGGAAAGCCCCCGCCTGCCCAGCCGTCCCGATCACCGCGTCAGCGTGCCACAGGGCCGTCCGACCGGGACGCGGCTGTACGGAGCGTCCGCTTCCCGGTGGACACCCGAGGTGCCGCCCGACTCACACCCTTCCGGACCGGGACGGCTCAACTGCATGGACACACAGGGGAGTCGAGGGGGCGGCCCGCGTGCTCACGGGCAGACGGGAGCTGGGCGCCCGTCACGGCACCCGACACCGCAACCACTCTTCCGAGTGACTTCGTGCCGGGCTCGGCCGTGACCGGAGCCCCCGCGCCCGCGCCCGCGACCGCTCACGACCGCTGATCAAGATCCGCGCCCACGAGGCGCCCCGCCCGCATCCGCCCGCTCACGCCGGCCGCGACCGCAGGCCCTCCAGCAGGATGTCCAGCAGCCGGGCCGAGGCGGCCGCCTGCTGCGCCGCGTCGGGCAGCGAGGGGGCCGCCGTCGCGATGACCAGCAGCACGTCCGACACCGACACGTCCGTCCGCAACTCGCCCGCCGTGCGCGCGCGTTCCACGAGCTGTCCCACGACGTCCAGCAGCGCCGCCGCTCCCGGGGCGTCCTCCACGGCTGCCGCCGGGCCCGGCCGCGGCTCCTCCGAGAGGGACTGCGCCCGCTGCTGCGGCACCCGCGCGCCGGCCGGTTCCGCCGCCTCGTCCGCGACCCCGACCCGCATCACCTGCGGCGGCAGCAGCCGCCCGGCACCGGAGGCCACCGACGTACGCAGGAAACGGGACAGCGCCGACCAGGGCTCGTCCTCCTGCCCGAGCGCCGCCCGCGCCTGATCGGTCAGCCGGGACGTCTCCTCCGCGGCGATCCGCCGCACCAGCACGTCCTTGCTGGGGAAGCGCCGGTACACCGTGCCCACGCCGACCCGCGCGCGCCGCGCCACGTCCTCCATCGGCGCCCCGTACCCCAGCTCGCCGAAGACCTCCCGCGCCGCCCGCAGCACGTGCTCCAGATTGCGCTGTGCGTCCACGCGCAGCGGAGCCGTCCGGACCGCCCGGGCCTCGTCCCCGCGCCTGTCGGCTGCCGCGCTCATCGCCGCGCCACCCGGTGCGAGGGCGGACGCGGTCGTCCAACGAGACTCGTGAGTGTGCATAGTGATCCCCCGGTAATGACGTCTCCCCCCGGAGACGCTCCCCGCCACTGAATGCGGGATGAGCGGAAACGGATCTCGTGCGCCAGCGAGCCCGCCCCGAGATCCGGTGGAACCTCGCGGACTCCTTCGACCACATCCCCTGCACCCCGTCGTCACACGAACATAGTTGAGAGGGGGTCAATTCAGAAGGGGCAGGTTCCGCACGGAGCGCCCCCCGATCGGAGCACGGCCCGCATACGTCCGGATTGCGACCCCTCCCCGACCCCGCAGCGCACCTCCTGACCTGCGTGCCCTTTCCCCGTGCCGGTGATTCGGCCAACCACACGCTGTCCGGTCCGACCGTCACACACATTGCCGGGACTGTGGACAAACGAGAGCGCCGGGTGCGTCATGGGAGGGTGAAGGAACGTGCGCGCATTCTCGTTGTCGGCGGCGGCTACGTCGGGATGTACACGGCACTGCGTCTGCAGCGGAGGATGAGACAGGAGCTCAGGCGGGGCGAGGCCGAGATCACGGTCGTCACGCCCGACCCGTACATGACGTACCAGCCGTTCCTGCCGGAGGCCGCCGCCGGCGCGATCTCGCCCCGGCACGTCGTCGTCCCGCTGCGCCGCGTGCTGGGGCAGTGCCGCATCATCGTCGGCGAGGCGACGTCCATCGACCACGCCCACCGCACCGCGACCCTCGTCACCCTCGCCGCCGAGGAGGGCGCGCCCCCCGGGAAGGTGGCGTACGACGAACTCGTGCTCGCGCCCGGCTCGGTCTCCCGCACCCTGCCCATCCCGGGCCTCGCCGAGCACGGCATCGGGTTCAAGACCGTCGAGGAGGCCATCGGCCTGCGCAACCACGTCCTGGAGCAGATGGACATCGCCTCCTCCACCCGCGACCCCGCGGTCCGCGACGCGGCCCTCACCTTCGTCTTCGTCGGCGGCGGGTACGCCGGCGTGGAGGCGCTCGGCGAGCTGGAGGACATGGCCCGCTACGCCACCCGCTACTACCACAACGTCGAGCCCGACGACATGAAGTGGATCCTCGTCGAGGCCTCGGACCGGATCCTGCCCGAGGTCGGGGAGGAGATGGGCCGCTACACGGTCTCCGAACTGCGCCGCCGCAACATCCAGGTGCTCCTGGGCACCCGCCTGGAGTCGTGCGCCGACCGCGTCGCCGTCCTCAGCGACGGGCAGCGCTTCCCCACCCGCACGCTCGTGTGGACCGCCGGCGTCAAACCGCATCCCCTCCTCGCCGCCACCGACCTGCCGCTCAACGGGCGCGGCCGCCTCAGGTGCACCGCCCGGCTGACCGTCGAGGGCGTCGACCACGCCTGGGCCGCGGGGGACGCCGCCGCCGTCCCCGACGTCACGGCGCGGGAGCCCGGCGGCCTCACCGCCCCGAACGCCCAGCACGCGGTCCGCCAGGCGCGGGTCCTCGGCGACAACATCGCGCACTCCCTGAGGGGCGAGCCGCTGGAGACGTACGGGCACCGGTACGCCGGGTCGGTGGCCTCGCTCGGACTGCACAAGGGCGTCGCGCAGGTCTACGGACGCACGCTGAAGGGCTATCCCGCGTGGTTCATGCACCGCGCCTACCACCTCAGCAGGGTGCCCACCGTCAACCGCAAGGCCCGCGTACTGGCGGAATGGACGCTGGCCGGCCTGTTCAAACGGGAGATCGTCTCCCTCGGCTCGCTGGAACACCCCCGGGCGGAGTTCGAACTGGCGGCCGGGGGCAAGCCGCCGCACAACCCGAAGGGGTCGTCCTGACCGGACCCAGGAACTCCGCCGGACGTTCCCGCGTCCGACATATGCCGGTGCGGCCGGCCACCCTGCCAGACTGGTCCCCGTCCGCGGGCGGGCAGCCGTTCGCCCCCGTTCGTCCCTGACGCTTTTTCTCCTGTGCCGCACCCGGGGGCAGTAAGAATGAGCGGTCACCGCGGCGCGGCCCCACAGATCCCCGGCCGGGCCCGGAGCCGGCCCGAGACCACGACACGAGGCAAGGATTCGTGAACTTCACGCGCTGGAGCGCCCGGCTCCCCGGAACACAGCGCCGCGCCGCCGCGCGGACCGATCACGTCGCCACCGCGGAACGGCGGGGCGAGGGCGCCGTGCCCCAGGCCCGCGGCGCACGCGGGCAGCAGCCGGCGGACGGGGCGGGACCCGCACCCGGGAACGCGACGGCGCGCGTGCCGGCCGTCGACGAGCTGCCCGCCCGGGAGGTCCTCGACCGCGTACCCGCCCTCGTCGCCCTCGTCCACGGCACCGACCACCGCATCGCCTACGTCAACGACGCCTACGTGTCCGCGTTCGGCGACCGGCCCGCCGACGCACCCGCCCGGGAGGGGCTGCCCGAACTGCGCGAACTCGGCCTGCTGCCGCTCCTGGACCAGGTCCTGCGCAGCGGCAGACCCCGCACGCTCAAGTCCCGCAAGGCGCCGGACGGCCGCTCGTACACCTTTACCTGCACCCCGGTCGCCGAGACCGACGGCCGCGGCGGCCCGGGCGTCCTCGTCTTCGCCACCGACGTCACCGACCACGCCGAGGCCGCCGAACGGCTGCGCGCCAGCGAGCGCCGGCAGCGCGAGACCGCGGTCACCCTCCAGCGCTCCCTGCTGCCGCAGGTGCTGGAGCAGCCCGACGACCTGCGCATCGCCGCGACCTACCAGCCCGGCGGCACGGAGGCCGCCGTCGGCGGCGACTGGTACGACGTCATCACCCTCGGCGGCGGCCGCACCGCACTGGTGATCGGCGACGTGATGGGCCGGGGAGTCCGGGCGGCCGCCGTCATGGGCCAGCTGCGCACGGCCGTCCGCGCCTACGCCCGCCTCGACCTCCCCCCGCACGAGGTCCTCCAGCTCCTCGACGGCCTCGCCACGGAGATCGACGCCAACCAGATCGCCACCTGCGCGTACGCCGTCCACGACCCGAACGAGGGCCGGCTGGTGTACGCCTCCGCCGGTCACCTGCCCATCCTGGTCCGCGACGACAGCGGTACCGTCCTGCGCACCGACGAACCGACCGGCCCGCCGCTCGGTACGGGCGGCTGGGTGCACACCTCCGGCTCGGTACCGCTGGGCCCCGGCTCCACGGCGGTCCTCTACACGGACGGCCTGGTGGAACGGAGGGACCAGGACCTGGACGAGGGAATCGCCGCCCTGGAGCGCGCTCTGGCCGGTGCCACCGGCAGTCCCCAGGTCGTCTGCGACCGCCTGGTCCGCTCGGCGGGCGTCCTCGCCGACCACGACGACGACGTGGCGGTCCTGGTGCTCCAGCACCCCGCCCGCACCGGCCCGGAGAACGAGCTGTTCCGCAACGCGGCGCTGGAACTGCTGGGCGGCGTCGAGGCGGCGCCCCGCGCCCGTGCCTTCGCCTCCGGCGTGCTGACCAGCTGGCGGTTCCCGTCCGAGGTGCACGACCTCGGCGTCCTCGCGGCCAGCGAACTGGTCGCCAACTCCCTCCAGCACGGCACCCCGCCGATGCGGCTGCGGCTGCGCCGCACCGACCGCCGCCTGATCATCGAGGTGACCGACGGCGACGACCACCTGCCGCGCCGTCGCCGCGCGGAGCCCGGCGACGAGTCGGGCCGCGGCATCGCCATCGTCGCCACGATCGCCTCCAGCTGGGGCTCCCGACGGACCCCGGGCGGCGGGAAGGCGGTCTGGTGCGAGTTCCTGCTGCCACGGGCGGCGGGGTGACCCGCCCCCACCACCGGCGTCCCGGATGACGAGAGGCCGCGCGGTGCGAGGCACCCACGTCGAAAGGGAGCCGACCGAGTCGAGTGACGGGCGGGCGTCGCGCGGCACCTGGGCGAGACCGTCGGACGGTGCTACATGGTCCCCATGGCAGACACACCCGGCTTCCACCTCAGAGGCAGCGCCCCCGAGCGCTACGAACAGTACGCCGCACCGCTCACCGCCCCCTTCGTCACCGCGGCCGTGGACGCCGTGGACCTCTACCCCGGCGCGACCGTCCTCGATCTGGCCTGCGGCACCGGTGTCACCGCCCGCGCGGCGGCCCCCCAGGTCGGGCCCTCCGGCCGCGTTTTCGGCACCGACGTCGACGAGGGCATGCTCGAAGTCGCCCGGGCCCGGCACCCGCGCCTGTATCCGGACATCGAGTTCACCGCGGCCTCCGCCGACGCCCTGCCCTACTCCGACGCCGCCTTCGACGCAGTCGTCTGCGCGCAGGGCGCCCAGTTCTTCCCCGACCTGGACGCGGCGATGACGGAAGTCGCCCGCGTCCTCCGACCCGGCGGCCGCTGCGCCCTGACCGTCTGGGCGGACCGTTCCCGCTCCCCGTACTTCGACGCCCTCCACGACGTCATCGAGGAGTACGCGGGACCCGAGGCCGCCGCGGACCACGAGTCCCTCCACTCCTGCACCGCCGACCGCCTGACCACCGCCCTGCACATCGCCGGACTGCGCGACACCGAGGCGCACGACACCGCGTTCGGGATCACCCTGTCCCCGCTGGCCGAGTTCGCCCGCGACCACCTCTCGGCCCTTCCCTGGGCCCGGCAGATCACCGAGGCCCGGGGCGTCCAGGCCCTGGCCGCAGCGGGCCGCACCCTCGCGGACCGCCTCGCCGACCACGTCGCCGCCGACGGTTCGGCGACGCTCCCCTTCACCGCGGTCCTGGTCACGGCTGTCCGCTGACGGCACGGCCGGCACGGCGAAGCGGCCGCCACCCCTGGGTGACGGCCGCCCGGACCTGCCCGAGGCCGGGGAAGGCGCTCACGCCTCCGCGGCCGCCGGCTCCGTGGTCGCCGCGCCACGGGCGACGACCCGGCTCCGCGCGGCCCACGGGTGGTCCTGCACGGCGGTGAGCCGCCGCCCGAGCCGCAGGGCCAGGACCGAGATGCCCAGCGAGAACAGCAGGAACGTCACGATGTACGGACCGTGCAGCGCGGCCGCCAACGGGCCGCCCACCGCCGGCCCCACGGCCAGCGCGAGCTGCTTCACCAGCGCGAACGCCGAGTTGTACTGACCCGCCCTACCGGCCGGCGCGAGATCCGCGACCAAGGGCGCCAGCGTCGGCGACAGCATCGCCTCACCCAGGCCGAACAGCGCGTACGTCGACACGAAGGCGGCCGTCGCCATCGCCTGGCTGCCGTGGCCGAGCCCGGCGTAACCGGCCGCGGCCCACGCGACGGCCCACACCAGCCCCACGGCCGCGATCACCCGGGAGCGCCGGCGCCGCTCGACGAACTTCAGCACGGCGAACTGCGCGACCACGATCATCAGCGTGTTGGCGGCCAGAGCCGTCCCCAGCGCGGACGTCGAAATCCCGGCGGCCTCTACGCCGTACGCGCTCAGCCCCGACTCGAACTGCCCGTAGCAGGCGAAGAACAGCACGAAACCGAGCACGCACAGCCGCACCATCGCCCGGTCGCCCAGCAACTGCTTCCAGCCGCCCTTCACGGGCCGCGCCGGCGCGTCCTCGATACGCGGCGAGTGCGGCATGCGTACCGTCGCCATCACCGCGACGAGCAGCAGGAACACGGCCGCCTCGATCGCGAACAGCAGAGTGAAGGAGGAGACCCGGGCCGTGTCGACGAGGTGACCGCCGATGAGACCGCCCACCCCCAGGCCGAGGTTCTGCAGGAAGAACTGCATCGCGAACGCCCGCGCCCGGGTGTCCGCCGTCGAGCAGTCCACGATCATCGTCGCCAGCGCCGGCTGCATGACGGCCTGCCCGGCACCCAGCGCCGCAGCCGACAGCAGCACGCTCGCCGCACCGCCCGCCAGTCCGAGGCTCAGCGCACCCAGCGCGGCGGTGACCAGGGCGGCGAGCAGGACCGGCAGCGGGCCGCGCCGCACGATCGCCCGGCCGGCGAACGGCAGCACGATCAGCGCGGCCACGGCGAACACGGCAAGGACGAGCCCCGCCGTCGTGGCTCCCAGATCCCGCACCTGCGCCACATAGACGTACAGGTAGGGGACGGTGAAGCCGAGCCCGAACGCGCTGAGCGCGTTGCCCACGTGGATCCGGCGCATCTCTGCGCCCATCGCCCTGGTCACGTTCACCTCTCTCGAGTGGGTGGATCGGATGAAGAAGGAGAAGAAGCAGCGACTCAGTACTGAGTAACTGAAGACTTCGAAGATAAATTTCGAAGCTAAAGAGTACACAGAGAAGGACTTCGATACCAACCGGGCCCGTGCCATACTGCGGACATGGGCGACACCCCCGGCAGCCTCAGTGAGCCGTCACTCGAAGCGCAGATCGCGGCCTACCAGCGCGAGTTCCAGGACCTGGACCCCCAGGTCGAGAAGATCGTGTCGGCGCTGTCCCGGCTGAACCGCCGGATGAACGTCGCCTACGGCCGCCAGACCGCCGCCCTCGGCATCAGCAACACCGACTGGGAGGTCCTCAAGGCCCTCGTCCTGGCGGGCGCCCCGTACCGCCTGGGGCCCAGTGACCTCGCCAAGCGGCTCGGCCTCACCCCCGCGGCCATGACCCATCGCATCGACCGGATGGTCACCGAAGGTCTGGTCACCCGCGAGCGGGACGAGAACAACCGCGTCCGGGTCATCGTCGAACTGACACCCGACGGCCGGCAGAAGTGGCTGGAGGCGATGCGCCTGGCCACGGTCTTCGAGGCGGACCTTCTTCAGGACCTGTCCCCGGACGAGCGCACGGCCCTCGGCGAGGTGCTGGCCAGGCTCCTGCGCAGGGTGGAGCACGCGCAGCCGGACGCCGGCGGGCGCCTGGTCGACCTCGACTAAAAAATCTTGACGCGAGGTGCTTGACAGTGCCGTGCCGCGTCCGTAAGGTTCTTCGAGTTGCCACGGAGTCGTAGTGCTCCCGCAGCGACCGTCTGCCGCACGAGCGGCATCCTCACACCACAGCACGATCACCCGGCCGGGTTGCATTCGGCATCCCCGAATTCGATTCGAACGGGTCCCTCTGATCCCTGATCGGCGCCTCACGGCCCGATTGGGAATCGCCGGGACAACGCGCTAGGGTTTGAGGCGTCGGAAGGGCTCAACGGCCCTGAGGACAGCCCCCGCTGACTGGGGATCAGGCCGAAAAGGGTCTGGTAGAGTCGGAGTCGCCGGAAAGGGAAACGCGGATGCGGGAACCTGGAAAGCGCCGAGGAAATCGGATCGGGAAGATCTGATAGAGTCGGAAACACCGAAGGGAAGCGCCCGGAGGAAAGCCCGAGAGGGTGAGTACGAAGGAAGCGTCCGTTCCTTGAGAACTCAACAGCGTGCCAAAAGTCAACGCC